>CAWUKP010000030.1:0-14509 GCA_963922975.1 uncultured Spongiivirga sp.
AGTGAACTTCAAGATCGCTACGGACAACTTTTTGAGGCTGAATTGCTACAAGAGATCAATCAAGTAGCCACCTTCAAGGAAGTTCCAGAGAATTTTATGCTCATGGATATTGGCATGTATATCAAGTCGATGCCCCTATTGGTTTCTGGTGCTATCAAAATATTGCGAGAAGATACTGAAGGCGATGAATTACTGCTATATTTTCTAGAACCAGGCGATACTTGTGCTATGACCTTAACCTGCTGTATGGGGCAGACCAAGAGTGAAATTCGTGCAATTACCGAAAAGGCCACAAAGGTCATTATGGTTCCTGTGGAAAAAATGGACGAGTGGATGGCCAAATACCGTTCTTGGCGAAATTTTGTGTTGGAAAGCTACCAATCGCGATTGAACGAAATGCTGGTGACCATCGATACCATTGCGTTTATGAATATGGATCAGCGTATCTTGAAATACTTACGAGAACAGCATCGTATCGCTGGCTCTGACGTCATTCATAAGACGCATCAGCAGATTGCTTACGATCTGCATACTTCTCGAGTGGTGGTATCACGACTCCTGAAAAAACTGGAAAAGCTCAATCGAATAACGCTGCATCGCAATCATATACAAGTGCATTCACTCGATTGATATGTCACTCAGGTTACGCACACCTTTTCTAGATTGTACTACTTTTGACTCAAAATACTGCGAATGCTTCGAAGGCTATTTCCTGTTTTAGAATGGCTTCCTAGGTATAAGTATCAATACCTTTCCTCCGATATTTTCGCTGGAATTACAGTAGGTGTGATGCTCATTCCACAGGGGATGGCCTATGCCATGATTGCGGGCTTACCCCCTGTCTATGGATTGTACGCTGCCTTATTACCTCAGATCATTTACGCCATTACAGGAACCTCTCGACAACTGGCGGTAGGCCCTGTTGCAATGGACTCCTTATTGGTGGCTGCAGGTCTAGGAGCCCTTCAAATCTCAGGTCTTGAGAATTACATTGCGGCTGCCATATTCCTGGCGCTTTTCATGGGTGCTCTTCAGTTACTCTTTGGCCTTTTAAAAATGGGCTTTTTGGTCAATTTTCTCTCTAAACCTGTGATTAGTGGCTTTACTTCTGCAGCGGCAATTATTATTGGCCTCAGTCAATTGAAACACTTGTTAGGTTTTTCGGTGGAAGGCAGTAACAAGGTGCATGTGTTGTTGGTTCAAACTTTTTCAAATATTTCTCAAACTCACCTGTTAACCTTGACAATCGGACTAATTGCTATCCTGATCCTCAAAGTGTTGAAGCGAATTAGCAAAAAGATTCCAGGAGCTTTATTGGTAGTGATCTTTGGTATTCTCAGCATCTATATTTTTGGTTGGCATGAAGATGGTGTCGCCATCGTACGAGAAATTCCAAAGGGTCTACCTTCTTTTCAAATTCCGCGGGTTCCACAGGAACAACTGCTATCCTTATTTCCTATTGCCATCACTTTAGCGTTGATTGCTTTTATGGAAGCCTTTTCCGTGGGCAAAGCAGTGGAAGAAAAGCACGATGACTATCAGATCGACCCCAATCAAGAGTTAAGAGCCCTTGGATTGTCAAATATTGTAGGTGCCTTTTTTCAATCGTATCCGACTACTGGTGGCTTTTCCAGAACCGCGGTCAACGAAGAGGCCGGCGCCAAAACAGGAATTGCCTCTTTGACCAGTGCGTTATTGATTGGACTCACCTTGCTGTTCTTCACAGATCTCTTCTATTACTTGCCCAACGCCATTCTTGGTGCCATCATTATGGTGGCAGTTTTTGGCTTGATCAACATCAAGTATCCAAAACAACTATTTCGTCAACAAAGGGATGAATTCTGGCTGCTTATCATCACCTTCATCATCACCTTAACAATTGGTATTGTGGAAGGGATTCTTTTAGGTGTGCTCTTTTCATTATTACTCTTAGTGTATCGCGTATCTAAACCCCATATGGCCATTCTGGGTCGAATTCAAGACACAGACTACTTCAAAAATGTAAATCGATTCAGCGAGGATATTCAAGAACGAAAAGACCTATTGATCTTGCGCTTTGATGCACAATTATTTTTCGGGAATCAAGCATACTTCAAAAGGGAGCTTCTAAAGCATATGGACGCCAAAGGAACAGACCTCAAGGCGGTGATTCTAAATGCGGAAGCCATTAATTATATTGACAGCAGTGCTATTGAAATGCTTAAGAAGTTTATCACTGACCTACACGATAAAGAAATTCAATTCCTCCTTGCTGGGGCCATTGGGCCACTTCGAGACCGTTTTTCAAAAAGCGGATTAACCGCGCTCATGGGGGAAGAAAATCTTTTCGTTCGCACTTATGAGGCTGTCAATTACTACGACGGACTGCTTTCTTCTTCTGAAGAACGAAGAAAAATTACCCGTCAATCCACCAAATAATCACTTGTGTAACATATGTCACTGTTTAGTTTTTAGGGTCGCTTTAATTTTAGGGGTAACAATCTAAAAATCAAACGTCATGAAAGTTGAACAGATATACACAGGCTGCCTAGCACACGCAGCTTATTACATTGAAAGTAAAGGAGAAGCAGCCGTATTTGACCCGCTTCGAGAAGTCGGACCTTATATCGAACGTGCTGAAAAAGACAACGCCCAAATCAAGTATGTATTCGAAACACATTTCCATGCCGATTTCGTAAGTGGTCATCTAGATTTGCAAAAGAAGGCAGGTGCTGAAATTGTTTTTGGTCCGTTGGCCAAACCAGGATATAAAGCCACCGTGGCCGAAGACCTAGAAGTCTTTGAAGTAGGAGATTACAAAGTAAAAGTATTGCACACTCCTGGTCATACGATGGAAAGCACCACCTACCTGCTCATTGACGAAAATGGCAAAGAACACGGTATCATCACTGGCGATACCCTTTTTATTGGCGATGTGGGAAGACCAGACTTGGCTCAACATGTAGTCTCTGAACTAACTGAGGAAAAATTGGCTGGACATCTGTACGATTCGTTGCGCAACAAGATTATGCCACTCAACGACGACCTAATTGTCTATCCCAACCACGGTGCAGGTTCGGCTTGTGGCAAGATGATGAGTGATGAAACCACAGATACACTAGGACATCAGAAGCAAACCAACTACGCCTTAAATCCCGAATTGTCCAAGGAAGAATTCATTAAGGAATTACTTACAGGACTAACAGCACCTCCTGGCTACTTTCCGCAAAACGTACTCATGAACATCAAAGGCTATGACAGTCTTGATGAAGTTATGGAACGCGGCTACAGACCTTTGAGTCCAGAAGCCTTTGAAGCAGCGGCTAACGAAACCCATGCCTTGGTATTAGACACTCGTGATGCCAAAGACTTTGCCAAAGGCTTCATCCCCAACAGTGTAAATATTGGTCTTGAGGGTAATTTTGCGCAATGGGTAGGCGAAATGATTCCAGATGTAAAACAAGAGCTATTGCTGGTCACATATCCTGGTAAAGAGGAAGAAGCCATCACACGCCTGTCTCGTGTTGGCTATGACCAAACTATTGGGTTTTTAGAAGGCGGTTTCGCGAGTTGGTCAAAGACAGGAAAAGAAACAGAATCCATAGATCGCATCACCCCTGAGGAATTCGCCAAAACGTATGCAACAGGAAATACCAAGGTGTTTGACGTTCGCAAAAAGAGCGAATTCGATTCGGAACATATTATTGGTGCCATAAATGTTCCATTAAACGAGATCAATCAGCACTTGGCAAGCATTCCTAAAGATGAAAAAGTGATGTTACATTGTGCTGGCGGTTACCGCAGCATGATTGCCGCTTCCATTTTAAAGCAACGAGGGTGGAAACACATTGTAGATGTAGAAGAAGGCTTCAAAGGCCTCAAAGAGACCGATGTAGCCCTGAGTGACTTTGTGGCTCCAACCACGATGTTGTAGTTGTTGTGAACGGAAAACCCTAGACCATTAGGCCTAGGGTTTTCTTATGCAATTTTTTGGATGTAACTCTAGTTACCATAAGATAGAGGGAGAATAGTATTTTTGTATGGTAAAATTTGGAGAAATGAATATTGAACAAATCTATACAGGATGTCTTGCACAAGGCGCCTACTACATTGAGAGTAAGGGAGAAGTAGCTATCATCGATCCACTTCGAGAGGTGAAGCCCTATCTCAAAAGAGCCCAACAAAATAAGGCGGCCATCAAATATATCTTTGAAACGCACTTCCATGCCGATTTTGTCAGTGGTCACGTTACGCTTTCCAAAGAAACAGGCGCTCCCATTATTTTTGGGCCCACAGCCAACCCTACTTTTGACGCGATCATTGCAGCTGATGGGCAGGAATTTCCGCTTGGTGAGTTGACCATTGTAGTCTTGCACACGCCAGGACACACCATGGAAAGCACTACCTATCTGCTCAAAGACAAAAACGGGAAAGACCATGCCATCTTTACAGGCGATACTTTGTTTTTAGGTGATGTAGGCAGACCTGACCTTGCGCAGAAAGCAGCACACCTTACCCAAGAACAGCTAGCAGGTACTTTGTATGACAGTCTTCGACATAAAATCATGCCATTGGCCGACGATGTTATTGTATATCCAGCGCATGGCGCAGGTTCCGCTTGCGGAAAAAATATGATGAAAGAAACAGTAGATACGCTGGGCAACCAAAAAAAGATGAATTACGCCCTTCGCGAAGACATGACTCGTGAGGAATTCATTGAGGAAGTTACCGAAGGCTTGTTGCCTCCACCACAATATTTTCCATTGAATGTGAAGATGAACAAAGAGGGCTATGCTGATATCGATGAAGTGCTAGAGCGAGGTACCAAAGCGCTTTCCCCAGAAGCTTTTGAAGTAGCCGCTAATGAAACAGGAGCGATTGTACTGGATGTAAGACATCAAAACGACTTTGTCAAAGGACACATTCCAAGATCGATCTTTATTGGTCTTGATGGAAGTTTCGCACCTTGGGTTGGCTCGCTAATCGCGGATGTTGAACAACCTATTCTGCTACTGGCCCCAGAAGGAAGAGAAACGGAAGCCGTCACCCGACTTTCAAGAGTAGGCTTCGACAAAACTTTGGGTTACCTTGAGGGAGGCTTTGAAGCGTGGAAGGCTTCAGGAAAAGAGTACGATACCATCACTTCCATCCCTGCCGAAAGCCTCAAAAAAGCCATTGAAGCGGGCGAGCAGAACATTTTTGATGTTCGTAAGGACGGTGAATTTCAGGCGGAACATGCAGAAAATGCTACACACACGCCTTTAGATTATTTGAATGATCACTTTAGTGAATTTCCAAAGGAAAAAACGTTCTATGTGCATTGTGCAGGAGGCTATCGAAGTGTTATCGCTGCTTCCATTTTGAAGAGTAGAGGCTATCACAATCTAATCGATGTGGCGGGCGGCTTTGCAAAGATGAAAGAGGCAGGTATTCAAACCACAGATTACGTTTGTCCGTCAACCCTAAAGTAAAAGAATCGCTCTAATTTCCTGTAGTAGAGGTGTTTCACTTGACATCCTTATGAGTGCTTCAAGAAGAATACACATGAAAAAAATACTAGTTATGGCTTCTTTTCTTAGTTTTCTGTTTGGCAATGCCCAGAAGGATTCGATCCATGTGAAGATTCTTGAGAAAGAAGCTTTTCTCGAAGCAATTTCCAAAGATTCTTTTCAGCTAGTGGATGTTAGGACCGCCAAAGAATTCGAAGCCGGACATATTGATGGCGCAGTGAATATCGACTTTTTTGAGAAAGAAGCCTTCTTTGTGAAATTTGAGGCGATGAATAAGGAACAACCTATATACATTTACTGCAGATCTGGGAATCGTAGCCAAAAAGCAGCCAAACGCCTTGTCCAAATGGGCTTTGAAGAAATCTTTGATCTTAAAGGTGGGTATTTGAACTGGAAAGAATAACTGCGGCTTCACATCAATGGTCTTCTCTCTTTGGTAGTAAACATCTGGAAAGCTCTGTACAAGACGCTCTTCAGTAAATTCAGGAATGTAACTAATGTTACTGTATATGTAGCGCTTTGTGAGTAGCTTTAACTATTGTTAAATCCTATCCACATGAAATCACAACACCAAATCCTCATCATTGGCGGCGGAACAGCGGGTATTATGACCGCGGCTCAGTTGCTGAAAAAAGACAAAACGCTGGATATTGGACTTATTGAACCTGCCGATAAGCACTATTATCAAGCCGCATGGACCCTTGTGGGTGCTGGCACATATAATTACCAGAAAACTGCCAAACCCATGCGCGAAGTAATGCCTGAAGGTGTTACTTGGATCCAAGACTTTGCAACAAGCTTTGATCCTGAGAATAACGTGGTAAGTACGAAAAATAGTGGTACGATATCTTACGATTACTTGGTGGTAGCACCGGGTCTGGTTATGGCCCCTGAATTGATTGAAGGACTTCCTAAAGCGCTGGAAAAAGGCATCGTGTGCAGTAATTACACCGATCCTGAGCATACCTGGGAGGTTCTGAAAAATTTTAAAGGCGGAAATGCTGTGTTTACACAGCCCACTACACCCATCAAATGTGGAGGAGCTCCGCAGAAAACTGCCTACCTCTCCGCAGACTATTTCAGAAAGAAAGGTTTGAAAGACAAGACCAATGTGGTGTATGCCACTCCTGGTTCGGTCATTTTTGGAGTGAAGCCAGTGAAAGAAACCCTGATGAAAGTCGTTAAACGCTACGGCATTCACTTCAAACCACACTATGCGCCTTATAAAATTGATCCCGACAAGCAGATCGTTTACTTCAAGAATACAGCACCAGAAGATAAAAGGCCGGTCATTTCCGATATCAATCCACTTGGTGAAAAAAAGGTTGGAGATAACGAAATTGCGCTTCCTTTTGATATGCTGCACTTGGCGCCTCCGCAAACAGCTCCTAAGTTTATCAAAGAGTCTTCTTTGGTCAACGATGCTGGTTGGTTAGATGTAGACCACCATTCGATGCAGCACAACAGGTATAAGAATATTTTTGGGCTTGGCGATGTAGCGGCCCTGCCTACGGCCAAAACAGGGGCTGCCATTCGCAAGCAGGTACCTGTGGTGGTCGATAACCTTTTACTGCTCATCAAACATCAAGAAGCCACCAACAAATCGTATAATGGTTATTCCTCTTGTCCGCTAGTTACTGGATATGGGAAGATGGTTTTGGCGGAATTCGATTATCAAAACAATTTCATCCCAGATCCAAAACTGAAACAAATGCTGGTTTTTGATAGCAGCAAAGAACATTGGCGCCTATGGATGCTGAAGAAATACATTTTACCTCAGTTGTATTGGAATAAAATGTTGAAGGGGAAAAAGGTATAATATCAACCTAAGACGAACAATAGTCTCGCACCTGAGTGTAACTTAAGTAGCCAAGCAAACTGTTATTTTTAGTTTTCTTTGTCAAAAATTTTACAAATGGAAGTACTCTTTCAACCCTGGCCCTGGTATGTATCAGGCCCACTGATTGCCCTCGTGATGTTCTCACTACTGATGATGGGGAAGAACTTTGGCATGTCGTCCAATCTACGAACCCTTTGCACCATTTGTGGTGCTGGATCCCAGGCAGATTTTTTCCGATTCGATTGGAAAGCCCAACGATGGAATCTCGTTGTGGTCTTGGGCGTAATCATCGGAGGATTTATCGCATCTAACTTCATGATGGAAACGCAAGCGGTGAACATCAATCCCGAAACCGTTCAAACCTTAGAAACACTCAACTTTGAAAGTGCAGGTGAAGCCTACCTTCCCACAGAATTGTATGCCTTGAGTGAGTTATCAAATCCAAAGACCGTACTGATTTTAATTGTTGGTGGCCTGCTCGTTGGCTTCGGCACGCGCTATGCAGGTGGCTGTACCTCAGGGCATGCTATTTCTGGGCTAAGCGACTTACAGTTGCCTTCCCTGATAGCGGTTATTGGCTTTTTTGTGGGCGGCCTCATCATGGTACACTTTCTATTTCCATTCATCTTTTAATATCGTTTCATGAGAACAATAGGTTATTTGCTTATCGGTATCTTTTTCGGCATCGTACTCATTAAAAGTGAAGCCGCTTCTTGGTTTCGCATCTATGAAATGTTCCAATTTCAAGCCTTTCATATGTATGGTATTATAGGCTCTGCCCTAGCTGTGGGGATTGTTGTGGTGCAGTTTATCAAACGGAACCAAACAAAATCGTTCTACGGCGAAACCATACAATTCACCCCGAAAAACAGAAGTTTTTATCGCTACTTTCTTGGAGGTAGTATTTTCGGCCTAGGTTGGGCGTTAGCAGGGGCCTGCCCTGGGCCCATGTTTGCCCTCACTGGTGCGGGTTACCTATCGATAGGCATTGTCATTATTTCAGCGATCTTAGGAACCTTTCTCTACGGATTACTCAGAGACCGCCTTCCACATTAATTGAAAGTTTAGCGGGGGTTTTTCGACTATATTTGGGTTAAAAATTGTGAATTATGTTTACTTGGAAAGACGTCATCCATTTCGCCACCAAAGGAAACCCAAAGCCTGATCGCGTGGTCATGAAAACGGATGCGGAATGGAAGGCTCAATTGACCGAAGAACAATTTAGAGTGACCCGCCAAGCGGGAACAGAGCGTGCGTTTAGTTCGGAAATGTGCAGCATTTTTGAGCCTGGCTTGTACGCTTGTGTTTGCTGCGGAACCTTATTATTTGATGCTCAAACTAAATTTGAGTCGGGCAGCGGTTGGCCCTCCTTCACCCAACCTATCAAAGAAAACGCCATCGCCTACCACAAAGATACTTCCTATGGAATGGTGCGCGTAGAAACTACCTGTAATACGTGTGAAGCACATCTCGGACATGTGTTCCCTGATGGCCCAGAACCAAGCGGCCTGCGCTATTGCATGAATGCAGTTGCTCTTGAAAAGGCAAAGGAGGTTTCAGAATGAACGCAATGCAGTTAGCTACTTTCGGAGGCGGTTGTTTTTGGTGTACGGAAGCTATCTTCCAACAGTTAAAAGGTGTTGAGAAGGTGGTGTCAGGATACAGCGGCGGTAGTGCTCCTGGCAAACCTACCTACAGAGAAATTTGTTCAGGTCTGACGGGGCATGCTGAGGTGATTCAGATTACCTTCGATCCTTCAGTGATTCCTTTTGAAGATTTGTTGCGCATTCACCTTCACACCCACAACCCCACTACCTTAAATCGCCAAGGAGCTGACGTAGGCACACAGTATCGATCTGTGGTATTTTATCACAACGAGGAACAACGCAAGTTGACAGAAAGAGTGATTTCGGAAGAACAAGCAGCCTTTGATGCGCCCATTGTTACTGAAATTTCACCCTTGGATATTTTCTATGAAGCTGAAGACTATCATCAAAACTACTATAATAACAACCAGACGCAAGGCTATTGCTCCTTCGTGATCAGTCCGAAACTGCAGAAGCTTCGTCAGCAATATGCCGCAAGATTGAAGTAATCGTATTTTTACGATTGAACAAGAATAGGCTTCAGATTACCGAGCATCTCCTTAGTGATCGCGTCCAAATCATACTGTAGCTGCCAACCCCAATCTTCCGAGGCTTGGCTATCATCGATACTTTCCGGCCATGAATCGGCAATCGCTTGCCGAAAATCAGGTTCGTAGGTGATTTCGAAACTCGCTATTTCTTTTTGAATAGACGCGGTAATATCTTCGGGTGCCACATTAATTCCGCCAAGATTATACGATGAGTGTACGGTAATGCGCTCTCGTGGCGCTTCCATTAACTGTATGGTCGCATTGATGGCATCTTCCATATACAACATGGGCAGTCTGGTACCCTCCTCAAGAAAGCAAGTATAGCGGCCTTCGGTAAGTGCTTTTCGATAGATGTCTACCGCATAGTCTGTAGTACCGCCGCCTGGTTCGGCTTTCCAGCTAATGAGTCCAGGGTAGCGCAAGCTTCGTACATCCACGCCATATTTTAGATAATAATACTCGCACCAGCGTTCTCCTGCCAATTTTGTGATGCCATAGACCGTAGTGGGTTCTTTGATAGCCAATTGAGGAGTTTGCTGTTTGGGGGTGCTATCACCGAAAACCGCAATAGAGCTTGGCCAAAACACTTTCTGAATGTGTCCATCGCGTGCCAATTCTAAGATATGCGACAGTGAGTTCATATTGAGCTCCCAGGCTTTCTGGGGCATCTTTTCAGACGTAGCCGATAGCAAGGCTGCGAGCAAATACACCTCTGTAATTGCGTGTTTCTCTACACAAGCGAGTACTTCTTCTTTGTGAAGTGCATTGAGGATCTCAAAAGGTCCGGAGGCCATCAATTCATCACTTCCCGATCGAATATCAGAAGCAATAATTTGATCATTGCCGTAGCGTTTGCGCAACGCGAGTGTCAGCTCAGTTCCGATCTGACCACTGGCTCCTAGCAGCAGAATTTTAGGCGTCATTTGCAGGATACTGTTAATGACACAAATATAACTTTTCGCGTAGCAATTAAGGGGAATTTTAAGGGTAAGTTCACACAACTTTTTGAAAAGTTCTCAAAAATAGCAGCTTGTGTTATCAACTTCACAAAAAATGCCCGATATAACTCCCTTGAATTAACAAATTAATGAATGTGCGTGTGGCCGACATAATCAGGAATCGCCCTATATTTGTCTCGTATGAGTTGCTTTCGACCTCTAATAGTGCTCCTAATTTTCGTTGGAGTCTTGACTGCTTGCCAAGACTCGAAAAGCACAACTTCTCAGGTAGAAGATGTTCAAACCGCCGTCATTGATTCGGTAAGTATTGACACCATAGGCATACTGCCAGGGTTATCAACACTGAAAATACTTTCCCTTCCCCCAAAAGTTCAACGCAGCGCAGACAGCTGGCAATATTTTACCTCCTTAGATCGGAAGATGGAGGGATTGCTTAGTGTGAATCGACCGCGTTTGATCTCTTATGTAGAGGAAACGGAGATTTTGTACAACGAAATGAGCGAGATCAAGTTTCCAAACTCCTACAATGTGCCTCAAATCAAAAGTCGGTTTTTGGTGTATCGGACCATGCTTTTGAAGCTAAAAGATCATGCAGACGATCCTCGCTACACAGACGAAGAATTGGTCCAAGAAATTACGGCTACAATTAATGCCTACAACGACGTCAAACAACAAATGATCGAACTGTCTTTAGACGATTTAGACACAGACCAATATATCAATCCTGGCTCATGAGAATATTCTTTTCCTTCGTGCTATTCCTATCCTTTTTAGGCTTTTCACAGGAGAAAACCCAAATTGCAAGGGTATTAGACCAATGGCATCAAGCGGCGGCAGAAGCGAATTTTGAAGCCTATTTTGGACTGATGACCGACGATGCCATTTTCATCGGTACAGATGCTACGGAGAATTGGACCTATCAAGAATTCAAAGCCTTCTCTAAACCCTATTTTGATCGTGGGAAGGCATGGAGCTTTACTGCGGTGGAACGCAATATTTTTTTAGCTGATAGTGGTGAACTCGCATGGTTTGACGAATTGCTCGACACCCAAATGAAACTTTGCAGGGGGTCAGGAGTTCTAAAACTTCAACCAGACGGCCAATGGAAAATTGCCCACTATGTGCTATCGATAGCCATTCCCAATGATAATGTTGCTGAAATTATTCAGTTAAAAAGAGCTAGTGACAGTATACTCACTAAAAATTTAAAAGAAACCTACCAAAAGCCCGATGAACGGTGATCGCCCGCTATTCTTTCTTAATTCTCTCTTAAAGAATTGTTAATCATCGCGCTGCAGCCCGCAGAAGCTAAAAGATTGTCTTAATTTCCGAGTTGATATCAAACCAACATTAAGATGAAGATAAATGTAAACAGATCTGCTCTGTTGGGTCTATCTGCTCTGGTCATTCTCGCTTCTTGTAAGAAAGACACCAAAGAGGAGGTGGCCGTGGCAGAAGAGACCATTCCTGGAATTGTCCTTGAAAATATGGACGAGGCCATCGAACCAAGTGAGGATTTTTTCAAGTACGTGAACGGAAAGTGGCTTGAAAACAACGAAATTCCAGCCGATCGTACACGCTGGGGAAGCTTTGACGAACTCCGTCAACGTACCGACGAAGATGCTTTGGCTATCCTGAAAGCTACGATGAGTGATCACCCAGAAATGGGCAAGATTGAGGTTATTGCCGGTTCGGATCAAGAAAAGGCAGCTCACCTCTTTCAAACCATTATGGACACGGTAACGCGCGATAAGCAAGGTATTGAACCGTTGAAACCGTATTTGGCAAAAATTGATGCGGTTAGCAATGTAGCAGACTTACAAAACCTCCTAGAAGAAATGGAGCCTAAAGGTGGCATCGGCTTCTTTGGTTTTGGTGTAGGCGCTGACGCCAAGAACAGTAATATCAATGCTGGATATTTAGGTACAGGAGGTCTTGGACTTCCTGACAGAGATTATTATGTGAAAGATGATGAAGACTCTAAAGACAAGCGAGAGAAGTATGTCACGCATATCACAAAAATGCTACAATTCTTAGGTGATTCTGAGGCTGATGCCAATGCACAGGCCAAAGACATTTTGGCCTTCGAAACTCGTTTAGCAGAACCAAGAATGGACAAAGTAGAGCGCAGAAAGCCAGAGAATCGCTACAATCCGCGTTCAATGGATGAATTGCAGGCCATGGTGCCTGCCATCAACTGGAATGATTATTTTGCTGGTATCGGAGTGAAAGAATTGGACACGGTGATTGTTAGTGATTTGAATTATTTCAAAGCACTTCAAGAGATTCTTGCAAAAGATGAAGTAGACCAGTGGAAGAAGTATCTACGTTGGTCTGCATTGAACAGCGCAGCCGGAATGCTGAGCAGCGATCTCGAAAAAGCCAACTGGGAGTTCTACAGCAGAGACCTTCGCGGAGCGAAAGAACAGCGCCCAAGAGAGGAACGAGCACTGCAAACCCTGAACTGGACGATCGGTGAAGCACTAGGAAAGCTCTATGTTGATAAAAAATTCCCGCCAGAAGCTAAAGAGCGCGCAGAGGAAATGATCCAAAACGTGATCAAGGCCTTTGAGAATCGCATCACTGCGTTGGATTGGATGGATGAGGCTACGAAGCAGAAAGCAATCGAAAAGCTACGGGCTACTAAAATCAAAATTGCGTATCCTGATAAATGGAAAGACTATTCCAAATTAGAAATTGCCAGTGTTGATGACGGAGGTACGTATCTTCAGAACATGCTGAATACCTCAGCTTGGAATTATCAAAAAGATCTTGATAAACTCGGAAAAGAGGTAGATAAGAGCGAATGGTTCATGGCGCCACAAATAGTGAATGCCTATTTCAATCCGTCGTACAACGAAATCGTTTTTCCAGCGGCTATTTTGCAACCACCATTTTACAACTACAAGGCAGACGATGCAGTGAACTACGGAGGTATTGGCGCAGTTATTGGTCATGAGATTTCTCACAGTTTTGACGACCAAGGCGCGAAGTTTGACGCCAACGGAAATTTGAACAATTGGTGGACGGATGAAGATTTGGAGAAATTCCAGGAACTTGGTGGTAAACTGGCTGCTCAGTTTGATGCCATCGAAGTACTTCCTGATGTGAATATCAACGGTAAGTTTACTTTAGGAGAAAACATTGGCGACTTAGGAGGTGTGAATGCCGCCTATGACGCACTTCAATTAAGTTTTGAGAAAAACGGCAAGCCTGAAGCCATTGATGGTTTTACTGCGGAACAACGTTTCTTCATGAGCTGGGCAACGGTTTGGAGAACCAAAATGCTGGATGAAGCGCTTAAAAATCGCATCAAGACGGATCCACACTCACCAGGTATGAATCGCGCTGTACAGCCCTTAAAAAATATCGATGCTTTTTATGATGCATTCGATATCAAAGAAGGTGATGCCATGTATCTACCGCCAGCCGAGCGTGTAAAAATTTGGTAATCAATGCTAAGCATTATACACAGAAAAACCGCGCCGATGAGCGCGGTTTTTTTGTTGTTAAAAAGCTGCAAGTTTTTTATGAGAGTAGTTCCATCCCAGAATTGGCCAATTCGTCCAGTTCGTGAACAAACGAACTTTGGGTCTCTGCAAGCAGTTCAAGATGCTTGTGTAAAAGCCGTTGGTCTTCTTCATTAAAGGATAGATCGTCCTTCAAAAGTTCTTGAAGATATGCGATCGCCTGTGCATCTCTTTTGAGCGCTTTTTTATGAAGACGCTCTGGAGCAGTGGTCATCAATTCGTCGATCATTTGATCCCAATTGTTCAAAAAACCCGGTCTTAACGCCTTTGTTTTTGGTTTTTCACCAAGGGCTCTTAACAGGCTCCGGATATCATTGGAAAACTTATTGCGAAGGGTCGACTGGGTATTGAAATAGCGAATCTGATTTACTTCGCGTTCTTGATCTGCCAAAAAGGAAAATAACTTCTTATTCTCCGCATAAGCCGAGAGCAATTGGTTCAACCCCTTTACAGTATGTTTGTTTTTAGGCATACTCGTCAATTTTATGGGGCTATTGGTTGGGGAAATTGGCAAGTATGAATATACAGTTGAAACCCGCCCAATGCTTCATGCA
>CAWUKP010000031.1:0-14224 GCA_963922975.1 uncultured Spongiivirga sp.
AACGGAAGCCATTCCTTTTACAATATCTCCAACATAGGTAAAGCTCCTAGAATGCTTTTCGCTCCCTTGATGTAGTGGAAAATCTGCATTTTCGTCAACCGCCTTGATCAACTTCGTGAATAGCTTTTCTGGGCGTTCTCGTGGTCCGTAGACCGAAAAACAACGGAAAGAACAGGCTTTTAGCTGGTTGGTTCTAGACAAACCCATCACCAGCTGTTCAGCAGCCCATTTGGTGGTTCCGTAGTAGGAAATTGGCTTGGGTTCAGCATCTTCTGGTAGTGTGGCTTCTTGACCATATACCGAAGAAGTAGCGATATTTACGAAGAGCTTTAACTTTGAATTGTGCTTCAGCGTCCAGTCGAGTAAGTTATGTGTGGCAAAAATGTTGTTCTCAACATACTCCTCCAGCGAAATATGAGCCGCAATCCCGGGTTGCGCAGCCAAGTGATAGATCATATCGAAGTTTGAAGGCAATAGCGTATTCAAATCGTCATTAAGATCGCCCTCAATAATCTTGGCGCCAGCACGAACAACGTCTTCCGCATTTAATCGCTTCAAAGAAGGCGTATAGTAATCGTTGAAATTGTCGATCCCTACTACCTCATGTCCTTGACCACAGAGATACTCCGCTAAATGCGAACCGATAAAACCGGCAATTCCCGTGATCAGTATTTTCATCTCTTTCTAGCTAGTTTGTGAAGCTTTCTGAGTTTCGCATATTTCATGTAGGAGAAAAAAGCTTGAATGATGGCAAACGTATGTCCATCCGTACGATTCCAAACACCTCTTTTGAAAAAGTAACATCGAAACCACGCAGCGAAACCGTGTGTAAGAGGGTCAAACCAACGGGCCTTCTTCCCTGCTTCAAACAATTCTTGCGCCTGCCAATCGGTGTATTGGTTTTTCTTCGCAATGATTTGATGAAAGTCTTTCCAGCCGTAATGATGAAGGTGCAGATCTTTCCGCGTCATATTCTGCCCGATCACACGTTGATGCACCATTGCTGTAGAAGGAGAGGCGGTCTGCTTGTTGAAAAACCTGCATTTGAAATCAGGGTACCAGCCCGAGAAATCAATCAACTCCTCACCCATGTAGTTGTAATTCTTGAATTCGTACGAATCAAAATTATCCTTTAAATACTGCTCATTCTTGATGAATTCAAAAGCGTCTTCGGCCAGACGTTCATCCGCATCTAAATTGAGAATCCAGTCGTTCTTACAAAATTGCAACCCGTGAATACGCTGCGGACCATCTCCAAGAAAGTCTTGAGTGTACACCTTGGCACCTTTACTTTCGGCAATAGCGGCGGTTTGGTCTCTACTGTTCGAATCTACAACGATGACCTCATCGCAAACACTAAAAAGCGAATCAATACAAGCCGCAATATGCTTTTCTTCGTTATATGTGATTACAAGACCAGATACTGCCATCGGGGGAACGTGACACCTTCCAGAAGTCAGCCAAAAATTGTGCTACTTTTGCAAAGGTAATTTAAGCAAAGAAACAAAAATACACCAATCCAATAAAACTAGTATGATTCCAAAAAAGATACATTTCTGTTGGTATGGCAAAGGCGCCTACAACGAAACCATTCAAAAGTGTATCGCCTCTTGGGAAGCTAAATTGCCGGGTTACACCATCAAGAAATGGGATGAGAGCAATACCCCTTTCGACGAGTTACCCTTTCTTAAAATGCTATACAAGCATAAAAAGTGGTCTTTCATCACGGATTATGTGCGCCTCTATTCAATATACACTGAAGGTGGCATCTATCTCGATACGGATATTGAAATGCTCAAAGATTTTGGTGATTTGTTACAGGAAAAAGCCTTCTTGGGATTTCAAACTACGATGGAAGCCTCTAAATATCCTTTCAATTCAGCGGTGATTGCTAGTGAAGCAGGTCATCCCTTTATTCGTGAGTGTATTGAGGAAACAGAGCGCAAGCAACGACTTAAATACAACGCCATGGGCGGACCGCCTATTGTAACCCGCTTATTGCTGGAAAACTACAGCGTCAAAGAACACAAAGATCAGTTGGTAGCTGGTGTGCGATTGCTACCAAAGGATTACTTCTTTCCCTTCTCTTGGTTGGAAGAATTTAGCCCAGAATGTATTACTCCGAACACAGTCTGTATTCACTGGTGGGAAGATTCGTGGACCAGTAAGAAAAAGGATTTTAACTATTTCAGAACCAGTCTGGCGCGAAAAATCCAAAAAACACCCTTGCTTCTAAAAAATCGTTGGCATTACACCTTCAACCGAAAAAATTTCTACCTCACTGAGTTTGTATAAACTCGTTACACGTATTGCGTAAATGCGCTGTGTACTTTTTAAAATGCTCTGGGTTGGGGAGTGGATTTTCCCAATCGATATCTTTCAATTGCACCACATTGAGCCCTTCAATGCTCGATAGATCTAGGTCTGGCTCCAAATTCAAGAAATTGAAGTGTTGTACGATGCCATCCAAGCGCGAAAGATCAGAAGCATTGTTTAGACCTCCCATGACAAACAAAACAGGCGTTCCCATGGCCAAACAAGGTAACGCACAATGAATTCGAGAGGTCACGACTAACTTCGCAGTGCCAAAAACATTCAACAGCCTCTGTGCTTCAGCCATGCGCTGTTCAATGGTAGAGCCTTTCGCTTTGTAAAAGGCCGTTTCAAATTTGGCTTTCTCTACAATTTCTGAAGGAAAGATAGTTTTCAGATAGGTTTTGTGATCTTGCAACTCTGGTAGTTTTCCCTTCAGACGATCCCGCCAGTAATGTCTTGGCACGCGTTCATAGTAAGATTTATGATCTTGATTAAAGAGCACATCCATAAAAATGATATCGTCCGTTTTGGGTAAATCCACCTTTGGGAGTGTGGTGGTCAAACACGAAGAGTAATATGCATCCACGCCATATTGCTGTAAAATATCTCTTGTGAAATAATCGCGACAACCGATTGGGCCGTGCTGCTTCAAATAATCAACATTCGCTGAAATCGAGAGTAGTTTGTCGGCAATCGTAGCATTCAGATGGAAAGACACAAATAGCGGATCAATCGCTCGGGAAGGTGGCCAATTCTTCACCTTGTACATGAACCAGCCGTTCATAATCATCTTACACGGTTGGATATCTGAAGCATTCAAGTATTCTCTCCCCACAAAATAATCTACTTGTGGCAAATACTGCTTTGCAGCCAAACTTTGTACATAATCACCAAGATTAAAGTAGCCACGATTGGCTTTGTATTCAAAAAGTGCGTAGTGTTGTTCCATAGTGTTGAGTGCAAAAATAGACATTTATTCAAGCTAGCTTATTGCCAGATTAAGGATTACTTTTGCAGAAAAAACATGGAGGGCGAAATTCAGAAGTGTTTAGAGGTCTTGAAAAGAGGAGGCCTCATTCTTTACCCTACGGATACCGTTTGGGGAATTGGTTGTGATGCTACCAATGCCGAAGCCATTCAAAAAATATACACCATTAAGCAACGTGACGAGCGGAAGGCGCTGATCAGCTTGGTTTCAGACTTTAAAATGCTTGAGCAACATGTTGAAGACGTTCCTGAAGTGGCCTACGACATTCTAAAAAACGCCCGAAAGCCCACCACCATCATCTACGATAACCCCATTCGCATTGCGGAAAATTTAGTAGCAGAAGACAATACTCTGGCCATTCGTGTGGTTCGAAACGCTTTCTGTAACCGACTGATCAAAAAGCTCAAAAGACCCTTGGTCTCAACCTCTGCAAATATTAGCGGTCAGCCCACGCCTCAATCCTTTTCGGAAATCGATGATCATATTTTAGGCAGTGTAGACTATGTCGTAAATTTGCAAAGAACACAGAAAAACAGCAGGCCTTCCACCATTATCAAGTTGACAAACGATGGTGTGGTCAACATTATCAGAAAGTAAGTTGGTTGTCTTTTTTAAGACTTCCATAGCCTATGAAATATCCCGAAGCACTTCAACATCCAATCTTTAAGATCATCCAAGAAGCCGCAGAAACCTTGGAGGTAGAAGCCTACGCCATTGGTGGATTTGTTAGAGATTTTTTATTAGATCGCGGTAGCGCCAAAGACATTGATGTAGTTGCCGTTGGAAGCGGTATTGAATTGGCAAAAAAAACCGCAGATTTGCTTCCTGGGAAGCCCAAAGTGCAAGTGTTCAAACGCTTTGGAACCGCCATGCTAAAAACCGAAGAGGTAGAAGTGGAGTTCGTAGGCGCCCGGAAGGAAAGTTATGCCGAAGACAGTCGTAAGCCCGCAGTGGAGAATGGTACGCTAGAAGACGATCAAAACCGTCGCGATTTCACCATCAATGCCCTGGCTCTTGGGTTAAATACACACAATTTTGGTGAATTGTTAGATCCTTTCCATGGCAGAAAAGACCTGGAGGAAAAAATCATCCGCACGCCGCTGGATCCAGACATCACCTATTCGGATGATCCCTTGCGCATGCTGAGAGCCATTCGCTTTGCCACACAGTTGCACTTCACCATCGAAGCCACATCCTTGGAGGCCATCTCTAGAAACAAAGAACGCGTTCAAATCGTTTCCAAAGAACGGATCGTTACCGAGCTTCATAAGATTTTAGAAAGCCCAAAACCTTCCATCGGTCTGGCATTACTCCATCAGACAGGCTTATTGTCGTTTATACTACCCGAATTGACAGCCCTTCAAGGCATCGAAGAAATTGAAGGCCAACGCCACAAAGACAATTTCTGGCATACCTTGGAAGTAGTGGACAATATTTCGGAAACCACAAAAAACCTTTGGTTGCGTTGGGCAGCGCTGCTACACGATATCGGCAAAGCACCCACCAAACGCTTCAGCAAAAAGGTGGGATGGACCTTCCACGGACACGAATTTGTAGGTAGTAAAATGGTCTATAAATTATTCAAGCGACTTAAGATGCCATTGAATGAAAAAATGAAGTTCGTGCAGAAAATGGTCTTAATGAGCAGCAGGCCCATCATTTTGGCTCAGGATATCGTGACAGATTCTGCCGTTCGGAGGTTGGTTTTTGATGCGGGCGATCATGTGGAAGATCTCATGACGCTTTGTGAGGCTGATATTACCACTAAAAACCCAAGGCGTCAAAAAAGATACCTGAACAACTTTAAACTCGTACGTCAAAAGATCAAAGAAGTTGAAGAGCGGGACCGCATTCGCAACTTTCAACCTCCTGTTTCAGGCGAAGAAATCATGCGCACCTTCAATCTGAAACCTTCGCGAGAAATCGGGCAAATCAAAGAAGCGATCAAGAATGCCATTTTGGACGGTGAAATTCCGAACGAGTACGAAGCCGCAAAGGCGTTCATGTTGAAAAAAGGTGAATCGTTAGGACTTGTAGCCCATGAGTAGCTTTCAACCCTTTGAAGAACATCTGAAAGGCGGACATCCTAACTCCCTTGGTCATACCGTAGCCATCGTGGAAGAAGTATTGGCTTCACCCGAAAAATTCGATGAATTGTTCCATTGCTATTTCAGCGATGACGAAGTCGTACGACTTCGGGTTTCCAACGCTATGAAACGCATTGCGAAAGCACGTAAAGAACTGCTTTTGCCCTATTTGGATCGCTTCCTGATAGAAATTGCAGCGATTGATCAAGCTTCCACGCAGTGGACCTTAGCGCAACTCTTTGATTTGTATGCGAACGATTTCACCCCCACACAACGTCAACAGGCCTGCAATATCATGAAGCGCAATTTAACACATCATCAAGATTGGATCGTCTTGTGCCAGACCATGCATACCATGGCGCAGTGGGCAAAAAGTGATCCTGAATTGCGAGCATGGCTTTTGCCACACTTGCAGCGACACGCCAAGGATTCGCGAAAATCAGTCCGCAGCAAAGCGACCAAATTGCTCAAAGAACTATGAAAAAGTATTTTAGAAAAGCAGCACGAACTTCTTTAGTGCTTATCTATCTGGTGATCATTGCAGGTGCCGTGGTCAGAATGACTGGCTCTGGCATGGGATGCCCAGATTGGCCCAAATGCTTTGGTTACTACATTCCACCCACTGAAGAAGCCGAATTGCAATGGCAACCCAATACCTTTTACAAAGAAGGTCGGATCATCATTGTAAAAGAAGAACTACGCATCGCTCCTGCTGATTTTACATCATCAGATACCTTTAGCGAAAGTAATTGGGAGGCATATACTAAACACGATTATGCTATTTTCAACCCGCTACACACATGGATCGAATACCTCAACCGCCTGCTGGGTGCGTTATCTGGAATTCCGATTCTCATTATGGCGATTCTCTCCTTTTGGCTGTTTCGGGATAACAAATGGTTTACCGTACTCTCTATGCTCACCGTCTTAGGAATGGCCTTTCAAGCGTGGTTGGGGAAAACAGTGGTCGATTCCAATTTGGCGCCTTTCAAGATTACGATTCATATGGTGATGGCTTTGATCATTGTGGCTTTCCTACTCTATCTACTGCACTTGGCAAAAGACAAACGCAATCCGAATTACGATCCTTTGTTTAGAAATCTTGTGGTGGTTGCCTTGGGGCTGACCTTAATTCAGATTGTGATGGGTACACAGGTGAGGCAATTTGTAGATGAACAAGTGAAATTAGTTGGCTACGACCACCCGGAAACTTGGCTAGCCTATCCTGAATTGGACTTCTACATACACCGTACGTTTTCTATTGTGGTTTTTGTGTTGAATGCGTATTTGTGGATGCGAAACCGAAAGTTAGGACTTCAATTCAACAGCGTGAACTGGGTGATGATCTTCATCTTCGTTGAAATTTTCACGGGTATTTTGATGTACTACGTAGACTTTCCGTTTGGAACACAACCATTGCACTTGGTGGTAGCCGCCTTGCTTTTCGGAGTACAATTCCACCTACTTTTACAAAGCCAAAGAGTGGCTCAGACAGCCAAAAGTTTGTAACTTTGCCACCTTCAAATAATCCAATTCATGATTTTTAAATTCAGGGCTATTTTGGATGTCGAGGAAGACATTTTCAGAGACATCGCTATCGAAGCAGACGCTACTTTTGAAGATTTGCACAATACCTTCATCCAAGCCTTTGGTTTTGAAGGCGGTGAGATGGCTAGTTTTTACGTGAGCGATGAGGAATGGAACCAAGGCCAGGAGATTTCACTCTTCGATACGGGTGAAGGGCTGATCATGGAAGAAACCGCCTTAGATAGTATTCTGAACGAACAGCAGACCAAACTGCTCTACGTTTACGATTTCCTAAATATGTGGACCTTTTTCGTGGAGTTGGCAGATATTGGTGAAGCGGAAGAAAACGAAGGCTACCCATTGCTACTCTACGCACACGGTCAGTTACCAGAATCAGCTCCTGAAAAACAGTTTGAAGCGGAAGATTTCTCCATGGACGATTCTGAGGAAACCGACATCGACATCGACGATTATGAAAACCTCGGTTTCGACGAAAATTGGAATTGATCCGATTGGTGGAGTGTTGATGGTTCATGGTGGATGGCTACCAACGTACTACTCCCAACCCATGCGAACGGACAACAGCTATCAACTAACAACACTCAAACAACTAACAACCAACAACAAACTGAACTATGCTCAATCTTTATCCTGCTCATCTAGAATCCTTATCGGTACATCGCGTTGGTAATAAAAGCCGTAACGAAGGAATTTTCCTTTCCGCGGCACCACATCACCTAACCGACGACTTGATCGCTTTGCTCAAAGAATACTTTTTGGCACCTTTCCGAAGCAAAGAGGAAAACTATTTCAGTTTTGGCAATGAGGTTGACGTAGAGTTCAACCAACTGTATACTATTTGTGAGGCACTTTTCGAGGATCCTTCTACACTGCATGAACAATCCAAAAAAATTGCTTCCCATCTCTTCGAACAATCACAACATCCGCACATCAAGGCAGGCGAAGTATACATTGCTCATTTTTCGGATGTGGTACTCGACAACGAAAAAGTAGATGCCATTGGCATCTTTAAATCGGAGCTGAAACACGATTTCCTTCAGTTTGAAGAAAAAGGAAGTTCGCTTGACTTAATTGTTCAGCAAGGCATCAATTTGAATAAGTTGGATAAAGGCGCTTTGATTTTCAATAGCCAAAAAGAAGAAGGGTATAAAATTTTGTCGGTAGATAGCAACCGCTACGATACCAAATACTGGCTGGAGCATTTTTTAGGCGTTGAGGCCTTGGCCGACGAGAATTTCTTCACCAAAAAATATTTGAAATTCTGTCAAGACTTTGCCAAAGATGTGGTACTGCCAGCTGAAGACAAAAAAGAGGAAGTACTCTTTATGAACCGTGCGGTGAATCATTTCGCCAAAAACGATACGTTTGAAGAAACAAGTTTTCTCAACGAAGTAGTCGACAACCCAGATCTGATTCCAGAGTTTAAGCATTACAAAGTAGAACGTGGCCCGAAGTACAGCATTGAGGATGTGTCTACCTTCCCCATTGCCAACAAAGCGGTTTCACATGCGCGCAAGAGCATCAAGAATGTAATCAGCTTGGATACGAATATTCAGATCAAAATGGACTTTATCAACCCCGAATCTGCTGAACGTTTTGTGGAAAAAGGTTGGGACGAAGAAAAGCAGATGTACTACTACTTGGTGTATTTCAACAAAGAGCAGAAATCATAGATCAGTGATTTTTCTTTCTTGACTCTAAGATTTGAATAATCAAGATGTAGCGCATACCGTCTAAAGCCTACTGCTTACCGCTAACTCAGGTTACTGCTGCAGCATTCGCTTCATGCTCACATCTTCGTAGTTGCGCTTTACAAAATCAAGAGCCACGCGCAAGACATTACCCATGGTACGGCAACGCTTGAATTTCATGTCGAGGGTAAAATCATATAATTGCTGTCGCAGTAGCCTCACATGTTTAAAAGGCGCCAATTGATCTTTCACCATACACTTGAGCAATTTTTTTAGACGTTTTTCTGAGCCCAACATACGCTTAGCAATAACCGAGCGCTCTTCGTTGCGATATTGGTCGACCGAACTTTGGGTCAGGCGTTCTTCTACCAATTTGACCATAGTGTAATTCTCTTTAAAGAACTGTGGGCGATATACCTTGAAATTACTTTCGTAACTCTGCTGATCGAAATCGATGGCTCGAATACGATACACTACATGATCAAAATCATGAACTGGTACGAACACATAGTTGTATGATCGCATATCTCCCAAAAGTCGAATCATGGTGCGCTCGTTGAACTTGACAAACTCTTTAGCGATCTGGGATTTTTCAGGAATGGAACATGCAGGCAGATAGTCATCGATAAATACATCTCCTGGAATTCCGGCAATATGTTCTTCAATCAACGTATCGCGATACACCAAAAAGCTCAAATTATAGGGTGAAAGCATATGTTCGAGCTCCAGACCATAAATTCTGGAAGCATCCGCTTTCTTCACGTAGAAATACGTGTAGTTGTCATTGAGTACATTTCTCACCTTGATGCGAAAGGGTTTCGAATTCCCAAAAGTGCAGTAATCAATGGCATCTACATTGAGAAACTCTAAAATATCGTCATTACCATCGGAGTGAAATATACTGTACACGCGTTTCAGTTGTAAGTCGATTTCTTCGCGCTCAAACTCATTGTAATATACACGCACCCACAAGGTATCCTCATCGTTTTTATCGTAGACGGCCACAGAACCAGAAAATCGCAGCAAATCGTCGTACGAAATAGGAATTTGACTCAAACGATTGTACTCGTCTAAATAAGCTTTTAGTTTCTCCTCGACAGGAAAGGAAGGCTTCTTTTTAGACATCAACTTTTCTTCACTCATCCGCTAAAGTTACGGATGTTTGTGTAACAAATTAGACGCATCTTCGTCTTGTAAGAAACCAATCAATTCTTTTCACTTTGGAAAAAATCCTAACCATCAACAACCTTACCAAGAAGTTTGGCGCGGTAACAGCGGTCAAAGACCTATCATTTAGTATTGAAAAAGGAAATGTGTACGGCATCCTTGGTCCTAACGGAAGCGGTAAGTCTACCACACTCGGGATTGTCTTAAACGTAGTCAACAAGACGGCTGGTGACTTTCATTGGTTTGGTGGCCAAACCACTACCCACGATGCTCTAAAAAAGGTGGGGGCCATCATTGAACGCCCCAATTTCTATCCATACATGACCGCGGAGCAAAATCTGAGTTTGGTTTGCAAAATTAAAGGTGTTTCCAAGGAGAAAATTCATGAAAAGCTAGAATTAGTGGGTCTTTTGGAAAGGAAAGATAGTAAGTTCAGGACCTATTCCTTGGGAATGAAGCAACGACTGGCCATCGCGTCTGCGCTGCTCAACGATCCTGAAATCTTGATTCTGGATGAACCAACCAACGGGCTAGATCCTCAGGGAATTCACCAAATTCGACAAATCATCAAGAAAATTGCCAGCGGCGGCACTACTATTTTACTAGCGTCGCACTTGTTGGATGAAGTAGAAAAAGTATGTTCGCATGTGGTGATTCTTCGGAAAGGAGTGCGTCTCTACGCGGGTCGTGTTGACGAAATGATTGCCAGCCACGGCTTTTTTGAGCTCAGTGCAGCCAATAACGAACAACTACAGTCGTTTCTGGAAAACAATCGTGTGTTTGGAAAGATCACCAAGGAAAATGGCGTCATCACCGCCTTCTTAAATGAGCCGTTGGAAGCTGCTTCCCTCAATCAGATGCTCTTTGATCAGGGCATTACGCTCTCACACCTGGCCAAAAAGAAGGAAAGTCTTGAAGAGATGTTCCTTGAAGTGACCAAAGGCAAATAAGTCCAATCATTTACACAACCCACCTAAACAACCAAGATGTTACGACTCTTACACATAGAATTCATTAAAATTTGGTCTAACAAAGCAAGTCGCGTGTTGACCATCAGCTATTTTGTCTTGCTTACTTTTATTGCGCTGATTGCCGCCATTAAATTCGACATTGGCCCGATAGAGTTTCACTTAGCAGAACAAGGGATTTTCAATTTTCCATACATCTGGCATTTCAATTCCTTCATTGCGGCATGGTTCAAGCTTTTCTTGGCCATTGTGATCGTATCGATGGTGGCCAATGAATACAGCAACAAAACGCTCAAACAAAATCTAATTGATGGATTCAGTAAGAAGGAATTCATCCTGTCAAAATTTTTGACTGTCATCATGTTTTCGGCAATTTCTGTGGTCTTTCTTTTTATCGTGTCTATGATTCTTGGATTGATCTATTCAGATTATAACGAAGTATCCATCATCTTTTCTGACCTGGAGTATCTCGTTGCCTTTTTCATCAAACTTGTTGGTTTTTTCTCCTTTTGTCTCTTCTTAGGGATGTTAGTGAAACGCTCTGCTTTTGCACTAGGTTTCTTGATTATGTGGCAAGTTTTGGAAGGTATTGCCACTGGATTACTGTATTGGAAGGCAGAAGCATTAGCCCCCAAAATCATTGCGTTCTTCCCTTTGAACTCTATGGCCAATTTGATCAAAGAACCTTTTTCCAGATTGTCGGCCGTAAAATCAGTGGCCAACCAGATTGGAGAGGAGTTTACCAAAGACTACGGCGTGCATTGGTATGAGATTGCCATTGTATCGGTTTGGACCTTTTTGTTCATCTACTGGTCCTATATATTATTAAAAAAGAGAGATTTATAGTATCTTGTAGTCACTACGTGGTTTACAAGGTGTTATGAAAAAGCAAATCTTTGGGATTTACCTCATCCTATTTGGATTTTTGGGCTTCGCTCAGGAATGTCCAGACCTTGTTGCGCCTACTAATGGTGCTACCAATGTGCCCGTAGACACCACTATTGATTGGGAAGACGTCACGGGTGTCAATGCCTATATCATCTCTTTAGGAACCACACCAGGCGGCGGCGAAATTGTTAGCAACGCGGCTGCTGGAAGTATTTCTTCCTACACACCCCCTTTAGGTCTTCCAGAGAATACATTGGTCTTCGTAACGATCACACTGTTCTTTTTTGACCAAGACGATATCACTTGCCCATCACAATCCTTTCGCACTGAAGACGTTATAGATGTCCCAGAATGTACTACCCTCATTAGTCCGCAAGATGGCGATACCAATGTAAATGTAGCCACCAATCTGCAATGGTTATATGCGGCAAGAGCGCTGGGCTATCGATTGTCTTTAGGAACTACACCAGGCGGCACAGAAATCTTAAATAATGCAGATTTAGGAAATACGCTGATTTACAATCCACCAGCTGATTTTCCAGCAAATACAGAAATCTTCGTCCGTATTACACCCTACAACGAAAATGGTGAGGCCATTGGATGTTCGGAAGTAAGTTTCACCACAGGAGATGTTGCGCCACCTCCTAATTGTACCACCTTGATATCACCAGTTGATGGGGCCACCAATGTGCCCTTATCGCCACTCATCGAATGGCTGCCCGTGGCTGGCGCTACGGGGTATCGGGTCTTCATTGGGCGCTCCCCTACCGAAAACGACGTATTGGATGGAGCCGTTTTCTTTACGACTTCCACCTTCGTTCTCAACTTTGAAGCGAACAGCACCTATTTTGTGCGCATCATTCCTTTTAATGCCGCTGGCGACGCTATTGGTTGCGGACAAGAGTCTTTTTCGACGATATTGGGTTGTGGTCCTTTCTTTAACGATATGGGCGAATTGATCACCTTAAATCCAGTCATTGATTTCCCCGAAGAGCTTATTTTCTGCGAAAACGAATTGCCAGCCACCATCACAAGTAGCGACCTCGATGTTGCCGACGGTTTTCGTTGGTACCGTTTAGATCCAGATGATAATGAATTTTTGCTTTCCGAAGACCCGTCTGTCGTTATTGATCGCGCGGGAAGATATCGCTATGAAGCGTACACCATCAACGATCAAGATGGTGTTGTCATCGAATGTCCGACTTCACAAATCTTTACAGTTACACTGATCGAATCTTCAGCAATAAGCGACATCCAAATCGTGAGAAACGGCTTTCTGTTTGACGTAACGATCATCATGGATGGCAATAACGTATATGAATTTGCTTTAGACGACAGCAATGGTCCTTACCAACCTGGGAATACCTTCTTCGGCCTAGAAGAAGGCACATATACTGTTTTTGTCAGAGATAATGGAGGTTGCGGCCTCTTGCAAGAAACTTTTGTGTTGCGTTTGCCAGATGCCGGCTTCCCGAAATTCTTCACACCAAATGGTGACAACACCAACGAATTTTGGCAATATCGTCCACCGCGCACAGGCGGCTTGAATATCGCCACTATTTATATTTTTGATCGCTTCGGTAAACTGCTGAAACAACTGGATCCGCAATCTCAAGGCTGGGATGGCCGTTTTCTAAATCAAGATTTACCGTCTAGTGATTATTGGTATAAGGCCATTACTGAAGACAATGCAGTAATCACTGGTCATTTTTCACTAATCCGTTAAGCAACTTTCCGCGTATATATTATATTTACGAAGTGAATAAACTAGCCTCCCTCTTACTCTTCCTACTTATAGGTTTAACCGCTAAAGCCCAAAGAGAAGCAGACAACTGGTATTTTGGGCGCAATGCAGGGGTATCTTTTCAAAGTGGAACGCCTATCGGATTGACCAATGGCCGACTGAATACGCTAGAAGGCTGTTCCTCGATCTCTGATTCAGATGGAAATTTGCTATTCTACACTGACGGAAGTACCGTGTACAATGCGAATCACGTAGTCATGGCCAACGGAACTGGTTTGAATGGCGATTTTTCAAGTACTTCTTCTGGACTTATTGTTCCACAACCCAATACACCAGGTATCTACATTATTTTTACGGTAGACGAACCGCATCATTTCAATGCCGACGGTGATCCGCAAACCTCCGATGGTGATGGGGTAAACGACGGTTTGAATTATTCTGTAGTGGACATGACCCTCAATGGCGGTTTAGGCGGCGTTACGACGAAAAATGTTCCGCTAGTCACATATGATACTAGTAACCAATTAGCGTCATTACTAAAATGTTCTGAAAAAATAACTGCTGTCAAGGGGGCCGACTGTAATTCGATTTGGTTGATTACGCATTTTGTGGACACATTCTATGCTTTTCGTGTAGATGATACGGGAGTGGTGGTCGACCCTACGGGCCCTAATCCTTCACCTGTTGTTTCCCAAGTAGGTATTGAAGTGCCACTTACAGGATATCGCCGAAATGCGTTGGGCTATCTGAAAGCTTCTCCTGACGGAACTAAATTAGGGGTCAGCCATTTTGGTGTGATCGATACTGGGAGCACTCCTGATGGAAGC
>CAWUKP010000032.1:0-14213 GCA_963922975.1 uncultured Spongiivirga sp.
GTAGTATTGAGCTGTAGTGATATGCCTTCTTTTTTGATCTCGCCAAGCATTCCAGGTTTTTTTAGGAATGGAAACTGTGTGACTTTCGGGTGAGAAGCACAGCGTAGTATTTGAAGAAGTAGCCACTTCGTTGATAAAAAGATCATCGTCGCCCGAACGAACCTTTATATGACGGATAAAGCCATTTACCTTGAAAAACTCCTGTTTGGTATAGGCCAGATTCCTTCCGACACCCATGTAGGGCAGTCCTGCTTTCGCATAGCCGAAATACTGCAAAGCGGTGAGCAGCGTTTCGAAACGGATGAGTTTGTTCAGCAAAGAACCTTTAATTTTTTGATAGGCGCCATAGCCAAGAACGATGCGTTTTTTAGAGGAGAAGCCCGCCATCATTTCCCGAATCCAAAACTTCGAAGCAGGAACGCAATCTGCGTCCGTAAACAGCAAATACTCGTATTTGGCAGCCTTTATGCCTAAGGTGAGGGCATACTTTTTATTTCCCCAGAAAGCCTCCACATTTTTAACATTGACAATTTTGATCTGCTCTGGATGTGTTTTCTGGAAGGATTCCATTACCTCCAAGGTATCATCTGCGGAAGCATCGTTGATCAGCACCACTTGAAAGTTGGGATACGCTTGCGTCAATATCTCTGGAAGGAATTGTCGAAGATTTTCTGCTTCGTTTTTGGCACATATGAGCACCGAAACCGCGGGGAACTTTTGCGAGCCTTTTTGTGGCTTCCCAAAGGAAAAGCGCGCAAAAAAATAAAAGTAGAAGTAAAGCAGTATGCAGACACTAAAAACCAAGACGTATAGTAGCGTCAACAGCATTGGAAGTCTTTAGAGTTAGTTATGCTGAGGATTGGGCTTCTTACAGTCTTGTTCCTCAGGAAGTTTTCCACAAAAACTGCAAGCCTCGCCGTCCTTGTTTAAGAAAGGACTTTGGCTAGCGCAAGTTCCTGCGAACTGACCGTCTTTTTTAGCCCAAATCTTGATAGCAATGCCAGCAAAAGCAAGTGCCAGTAAACCTAAGGTCAAAAGGAATAACTTCATAACGTTTGAATTGGCACAAAAATACAAATTATTTGAGCCTTAGCCATGCCGTTCTGAGTAGAATCTATTGTTTGATTTTAATGGCTTCTTGGATGTTGAAGTCAATGTTGGCCACAAGATTTTCGACCGTCGCATGATCATTACCGCCTTTCGGTTCAATGGTGATGTTGTAGCTACTGGCGTTTTCCTTGTAGGGAACGGACATTAGTTTATTATCCGCTTTTTCTAGAATACCTAAGCTTACCATTTTACCGTCTACATCTGCCCACATTTGAAACACTTTGTCTTCTGGAAGTTTTGGAAGATCAATGATGTTGATTAACGAAAGCTTTTCTACGGGATTAATATAGGCCACAGTTTTAAGATTACGGGCATTTTGGTTTCCACGAAGGACGTACTTTTTGGTTTCTGGATTGCGCAATTTCTCCAATTCCGATTGCATTTCAGCAAATTGCGCATCGTTTTGGAGAAGATTGGACTTCAAACCGTCGATTTCGGCCATCATTTCGTTTTGCTGATTCACTAGTGAATTATTGGCATCCCAATAATACCAGGCGGTGAAACCCAGAAAAATAGCCGCGGCAGAAGCAGCAATGCTCAACCAGTTGATAACTGTACTCTTTGCCCGTGGTTCTTGAATTTGAGCAAGGATTTCCTCTTTTAGGCCTTCTGGTGCCTTCGTTGCATAGCTACGGCTGTATTGTTCCAAATTCTCTTGGAGCTCAATATAGGCCTTACGAACTTCTAGTGACGTATCGATGAAATGCTCTACCCTTGGCGTCTCTTCATCTGAAGTAGTTCCTAGCAGGTATTTCTCTAACAGGTCTGACTCTAATAGGTTGTAAATCTCTTCTTTCATAGTCCTAACATTACCAAAATTACCAGAGCTTCTGGTCCAAAAATCTTTCTAAGCTCTCTCAATCCAATTTTTAATCTTGACTTGATCGTTCCTAAGGGAACATCAAGTGCTTCACTTGCTTCTTGTTGTGTCATCCCTTGAAAGAAGAGGGCGTCAATGACTACTTGATACTTCTCTTCGAGGGAATTCACATGGTTCTTCACATCTAAATGTTCTGGTTGGTATGTGTTCTCTCCTATGCTATATACGCTAGAAACTTCTAATTGGATTTCTTTCTCAGACTTATTCTTTAAACTGCGCAATTTATCGATGGCTGTATTTCTTGTAATTCTGAACAACCATGTAAACAAGCGGGCTTTGTTGGCATCGTAGCTAGTGCTTTTATGCCACACTTTTACCATGCTTTCCTGTAAAACGTCTTTTGCTAACTCTTCATCATTGGTGACTTTCAGCGCTACCCCGAAAAGGGTATCCGCATAATGATCGTAGAGTAAGGATATGGCGCGCTTGTCTCTCTCGTGCAATAATTGAATGATGTGACTCTCAAGGAGTTGACTCATGGGTTATTGGTTTTAACGAATTTTTAGCACTCCCAAAAAATCTAAAGGGGAACTCTTGGGCGTATCTAACACAAAACGAGCGCTAGTTGTTTTTATTTAATTCAAATTCTTAAATCTCAAAGTTATGAAAATGAAAAATGTATTCACAGTTGTTTTATTGCTAATTGTTGGCTTTCAGCTAAATGCCCAATGTTCAGACGAGAACAAAGCTCAAAAAGAAATCGCTTATACTGACGAAGCGCAGATGCAAGGCGATATTGTTGATATTGCTGCAAGCCTAGACGATTTCAGCACCTTAGTTGCGGCCGTAAAAGCAGCTGAATTGGTAGAAACACTCAAAAGTGCAGGACCATTTACCGTCTTCGCCCCTACCAATACTGCCTTTGGAAACTTGCCTGATGGTACGCTAGAGTCTTTACTTAAGCCAGAAAACAAAGGTACACTAACAAAAATCTTGACCTATCATGTAGTGTCAGGAAAGGTAATGGCCGCTGATGTAGTAGGTGCCATCAAGAGTAATAATGGTTCCTTTACCATTAAAACGGTAAGTGGCGATACGCTAACGGCCAGTATTCAAGATGGAAACGTCGTACTTACTGATGAAAAAGGCGGTACATCAACCATTCAAAAAACAGATGTGGGTGCCAGCAATGGTGTCATTCACGTCATCGATACAGTTGTTCTTCCTGAATAGTTGTTTTAGGGTTAGTTTAGTTGGGAAAGCCTTCACCTACTGGTGAGGGCTTTCTATTTTTTATAATTTAGCTAGTTGTGCCAAAATGGGCAATCCAGACTTCTTTCTTCTTCTTAAAATATTTCGCACCAATCCAGCCAACCAAACCGCTAGCGACACCCACCAACATGTAAAAGAGTCCATAACCTTCTCGTATACCCAATAAGGTTGGCATGCGGGTAAAGATCTCTGCACAGAGCGCACAGTAAAGCCCAATGACTGACCAGTACATCCATACCAAGTGTTGCACGCGATAGTTTTTGGGTTTGCGTCGATAAATGGGGATCATGCCAGCAAATAGAGTAAGGGTACTGATGATCGCAAAGAAATGTAGCACCCCAAAACTTCCATGTACGCGATAAATCATAAACGAGGTGACGCACACCACAAGCATAGAAGCGGCATATATACGGCCAATTAGCTTATGGATAAAGGTTCCTTTAGTCTTGTATAAGATGATGCTTCCAGTAATGACAGCAATCACAGCAGCTAGGGTGTGAAACCACCCGATAAAGGTATACGGCATAACTTTTTTTGTACAAAGGAGTTGAATTCTCAAAAAAAATTGAAATCTGCCTTACCGAACTGTCAAAAATGAGGGATGAATTGTAATCTGAAGTTAGCTCCCGATGATATTCACCTCGGGTTCAATGTGAATGTGGAAACACTGAAGCACTTTTCGTTGGATTTGCTGCGCCAACTTCCAGATTTCTTCGCCTTTGGCATGTCCATGGTTTACAAGCACCAATGCCTGCTGCGTGTGGACGCCTGCATCTCCAAAACGCATTCCCTTAAAACCAGCTTGCTCGATCAGCCAACCTGCGGGTACCTTGATTTCTTGATCATTGAGGGTGTAATGCGGGACTGCCGGATAGGCTAGCTGTAAGTCTTTGAATTGTGCCTTTGAAATGACGGGGTTCTTGAAAAAGCTACCACTGTTACCCAAGATTTTTGGATTTGGCAATTTACGCTCACGAATGGCAATAACTGCCTTAGAAACGTGTTGAATACTGGGTGTTCCTATTCCTTGAGTTTCTAACTCGCGCTCAATAGCACCGTAGGATGTATTAATTTTATGGAAGGGCGACTTTGTCAATTTGAAATGCACTGCCGTAATTACGTAGTTGCCCTTTTCTTCTGTTTTAAAGATAGAACTGCGGTATCCGAATTTACAATCGTCTAGGGTGAAGGTTCGCTTTTCTCCTGTTACCACCTCAATGGTTTCGCATTGCACAAAGACATCTTTGAGTTCAACCCCATAGGCTCCAATATTTTGCATGGGAGCTGTGCCTACATTTCCAGGAATTAACGAGAGATTCTCAAGACCACCAAAATCGTGTTGTAAGCTCCATTGGACAAATTCATGCCAGTTTTCGCCGGCCATGACTTTTACAATCACCGAGCGGTCTGTCTCTTCTACGAGCTCAACCCCCTTGATATTCAGATGTACCACCAACGCATCTACATTACCCGTAAGGAGAATGTTGCTACCACCACCCAAAAAAAACTTCTCTCCATCTAAGGCAAGAATTTCTTTCAATGCTGAGATATCGTTTACTTCTACAAACGACTTGGCGTAGGTCTTAATGCCAAAGGTATTATAAGGTTGCAGGGAAACGTGTTGCTGAATCTTCACCATAGTCTTTTATGAACCCGGATATACTTTCAAGGCTTCTTTGATGATGCGAACCGCTTTGATCATATGTTCTTTTTTCAGTACGTAGGCGATTCTTACTTGATTTTTACCCAAACCTTCTGTCGAATAGAAGCCCGCAGCGGGGGCTACCATTACCGTTTCTCCATCCAATTGATAACTTTCCAGCAGCCATTGTGCAAAAGCATCGGTATCTTTTACCGGCAGTTGAGCGATGCAATAAAATGCACCTTTGGGCTTTGCAACCGTAATTCCTTCTATTTGCTCTAGCTCATGGATGAGCGTGTTGCGCCTTTCAACGTATTCTTCAATAACATCATTAAAATAACTTTTTGGTGTCTCCAAGGCGGCCTCACTGGCGATAAGCGCATAGGTCGGTGGACTCAGTCGTGCCTGCGCAAATTTGAGCGCCGTCTGCATAAAGGCCATATTCTTTGAAACAATGCACCCTATGCGTGCGCCGCACATACTGTAACGCTTGGAGACGGAGTCGATCACAATAGCATGCTGCTCTAGTCCCTTTTCTTGAAGTATCGAATAATGCTCGGTATCATCGTAGGCAAACTCTCGATATACTTCGTCTGCAATCAAAAAAAGGTCATGTTTTTTCACCAGTGTCGCCAATTGCTCGATCTCCTTTTTACTGTAAAGGTATCCTGTTGGGTTTCCTGGGTTGCAAATGATGATGGCCTTTGTTTTTGAAGTAATCAGTCGTTCAAATTCATCAATGGGAGGTAGCGAAAAATTTGTTTCGATCGTGGAAGCTATGGGCTTTACCGTAACAGCCGACGCTGTTGCAAATCCGTTGTAGTTGGCATAAAATGGTTCGGGTATGATCACTTCATCTCCTGGATCTGTAATGCTTCCCATAGTGAATAATAAAGCCTCACTGCCTCCGGTGGTTACGATAATGTCGGAAGCGTTCACCTCAATACCTTGTTCCGCGTAATAGCGCGCCAGTTTTGCTCTGTAGGTATCAGAACCTTCAGAACGTGCATAGGCCAACACCTCCAAATCATTGTTTTTAACCGCTTCAAGCGCAATTTTTGGCGTTTTAATGTCTGGCTGACCAATGTTAAGATGATGAACAGTGATTCCTCTTTTTTTCGCGTCTTCGGCGTAGGGAACCAATTTTCTGATCGGCGATTCGGGCATTTGAAGCCCCTTCAAAGAGAGTGCTGGCATTCGGGTAATTTTACGTCGCAAAATTGCGAAATAAAATCCATAATTCGTCTTTTTCCTATCCACAGACTCTACAAAGGATGTGTTAAAAAATCGCCGTGAGCATTTAAATTCACTATCTTAAGAGAAAGTGTTTCACAACATGAGGGCCCTAAAAACATATCAATTATGTTGGTTTTTGATCATTTTCATGGTGTTTGGTCAAAGTCTGTACGCCAATGGAGGCTTTCGATTCAAGGACAACAAGAAGACCAAAGAGGTTGTAAAAGTTCAGGTGATTAACAACTTAGTAATCATTCCTGTGGAGATCAACGGCGTGCAATTGAGCTTTCTACTCGATTCTGGTGTCAACAAACCCATTCTTTTCTTTCTAGAAGAAACAGATTCACTTCAAATCAAGAATACCACCAAAGTGCTGTTAAAAGGTTTGGGCTCGTCAGAATCTATTGAGGCGATCAAGTCTTTGAATAATACCTTTAGAATCGGGGATATCGTCAATACCGATCAAGAATTCTACGCAGTGTTGAACCAAGATATCAATCTCTCTCCCAGGCTGGGTATTCCCGTACACGGTATCATTGGGTACGATCTTCTCAAGAATTTTGTGGTAGAAATCAGTTATGTCTCGGAACGAATTTCTTTTTTCAAGCCAGAAAACTATCGATACAAAAAATGCAAGCGCTGTGAGGATTTTGCATTAGAGATGGAAATGAACAAACCCTATGTCAATAGTCGCGTTTCTATGGCTGGTGAGCAGTCGAAAGAGGTAAAACTATTGATCGATTCAGGAGCGAGTGATGCTTTATGGCTTTTTTCTGATGAAGAAGAAGGCATTGTGGCACCAGAGGATAAATTTCGAGATTTCCTAGGTCAAGGTTTGGGCGGTAGCGTCTTTGGCGAACGCACCAAAATTGATCGTTTTTCGATTGGAGATTTTGATCTTTCTGAAGTAAAAGCGGCTTTTCCGGATTCTTCAGACATTGCTTTGGCTAGAATGGTGAAAGGACGCAATGGAAGCGTTGGTGGTGAAATTTTGAAGCGCTTCCGCGTCACTTTTGATTATCCCAATTCACGATTGCGTCTGAAGAGAAATGTAAATTTTAAAGAGCCTTTTCGTTACAATATGAGCGGTATTGAATTGCAGCACAATGGAGTTCAGGTTGTACGTGAAAAGACGGGAAGTTATGGGCAACCGGTTACCAAAGAAAGTAGAGGGATTATTGAGATTCGCCTTTACGACGCCTATACCTATGCCTTAAAACCCTCGTATGTGATTGCCAATTTAAGACCAGATTCACCTGGAGCCAAGGCTGGACTGCGAGAAGGAGACGTACTGATTGCCATTAATAGTCGCTCTGTCTACAATCGTTCCTTGCAGGAAATTATGACAGTCCTCTCCGAAAAGGAAGGAAAGCGCATGAAGCTTCGTGTGGAGCGTAACGGCATTGAATTGCTTTTTGAATTTGTACTGCGAAGCCCATTTAAATCATAAAAAAAAGCGCCAATTCGGCGCTTTTCATTGTATTCTTTGGAATGCTGAACCTAATTATTCGTAGGTCCTGTTGTCTTCTTTGTCAATACACTTTCATCTTGTGCAGCTTCTCCGTCAGCCAAAACGCGTCCTTTGATCTTCAAGGCCACGGTTGGGGTTTCCGCATTGGAATAGACGGTAATGGTCTTTCTGATCGGTCCAACACGCTTGGTGTCATACTTTACAGAGATTTCTCCAGTTTCTCCTGGTTTGATAGGATCTTCTGGTTGCTTCGGGATTGTACACCCACAACTTGAATATACTCTTGAGATAATCAAAGGGGCGTCTCCAGTGTTCGTAAATTTGAAGATGCGAACGCCATCGTCTCCCTTAGCCACTTGGCCATAGTCGATGACATCTTTTTCGAATTCGATTTTCGCAACTTTGTCTTGGGCGGATACCGCTAGGGTAAAGAGCCCGACGAATAAAACGGTGATTAATTTTTTCATCATACGTTGTTTTAACCAATGGTAAATGTACTTAGTTTTATTGGCATGTCCAAAAGTAGACTTTCTCCTTTCAAAATCATGCCGAGTTGTCTAATTTTGCACGCTATAGCTGTTTAAAGACAAAAACCGCGCCAAAATGAGCGATATCCCTAAGAATTACGAGGCAAGTCAGGTTGAAGATAAGTGGTATGCGTATTGGATGGAGCACGACTTTTTCAAGTCGGTTCCAGACGAGAGAACGCCTTACACCATTTTGATACCACCTCCCAATGTTACTGGGGTATTACACATGGGGCATATGCTTAACAACACCATTCAAGATGTGTTGATCCGAAGAGCCAGATTGAAGGGATTGAACGCCTGCTGGGTGCCTGGTATGGATCACGCGTCTATTGCAACAGAAGCGAAGGTGGTGGCCAAGCTAAAAGCAGAAGGAATTGATAAAAAATCATTAACTCGAGAGGAATTTCTTGCGCATGCGTGGGAATGGAAGGAGAAGTATGGCGGCATCATTTTAGAACAACTCAAAAAACTGGGTGCCTCATGCGATTGGCACCGAACGAAGTTTACGATGGACCCAGACATGAGTGAAGCCGTCATTCAGGTTTTTGTGGAACTTTACAAAAAAGGACTCATCTACCGAGGCTATCGTATGGTCAACTGGGATCCAGAGGCCAAAACGACCCTTTCCGATGAAGAGGTTATTTATGAGGAGCGGCAGGGGAAACTGTACTATATCTCATACCCGATTGAAGGAAGTGATGAAAAGGTGACGATTGCCACCACACGACCCGAAACGATCCTGGGTGATACCGCTATTTGTATCAACCCCAACGATGAACGCTATCAGCATTTAAAAGGTAAAAAAGCCATTGTACCCATTGCAAATCGCAGTATCCCTATCATCCTTGATGAGTATGTAGATGTCGAATTTGGTACTGGCTGTTTAAAAGTAACCCCAGCGCATGATGAAAACGACAAAGAGTTGGGCGATAAGCACGGGTTGGAGGTCATTGATATTTTCAATGAAGATGCTTCCTTGAATGCTTTTGGATTGCATTATGAAGGCAAAGACCGCTTCGTAGTACGCAAAGAGATCACACAGGAGTTGGAGGAGAAAGGTTTTTTGGTGAAAGTTGAGGATTACACCAATAAAGTAGGTACTTCTGAACGCACCAAAGCAGTTATTGAACCCAGATTGTCAGATCAGTGGTTCTTGAAGATGAAAACCTTGGCGCAGCCTGCTCTCGAAGCAGTTCTAGATACGGAAGATGTCAAATTGTTCCCGAAGAAATTTGTCAATACCTATCGCCACTGGATGGAGAATGTTCGCGATTGGAATATCTCTCGTCAGTTGTGGTGGGGACAACAAATTCCCGCGTACTATTACGGTCAAGGCAGAGAAGACTTTGTAGTGGCCAATACCAAAGAGGCAGCCCTAGCATTGGCTCGAGAAGCTTCGGGGAATCCATCTCTTCAAGCAAGTGAACTGCGTCAGGACGAGGATGTGCTGGATACCTGGTTTTCTTCCTGGTTATGGCCCATGAGTGTTTTTGATGGCATTCGCAATCCGGATAACGAAGAAGTCAATTATTACTATCCTACAAACGATCTGGTAACAGGTCCGGATATTCTGTTTTTCTGGGTTGCGCGTATGATTATAGCTGGCTATGAATTTAAAGGCAAACGACCTTTTGAAAATGTATACCTGACTGGCTTGGTTCGCGATAAGCAGCGAAGAAAGATGTCGAAGTCATTGGGCAATTCACCAGACGCTCTTGAATTGATGGGTCAATACGGCGCAGATGGCGTACGCGTAGGTTTGCTACTCAGTTCTGCGGCAGGAAACGATCTATTATTCGATGAGTCCTTGTGCCAACAAGGGAAGAACTTTGCTAACAAAATTTGGAATGCTTTCAGATTGATCAAAGGTTGGGAAGTATCTGATAATATTGAGCAACCAGGGCACGCTGCTCAGGGGATTGCATGGTTTGAAGCGAAGTTTCAGGCCACGCTTGCGGAGATTGAAGATCATTTCTCTAAATATCGAATTTCAGATGCTCTGATGGCCATTTACAAGCTGATATGGGATGATTTCTGTTCGTGGTTGCTTGAGATGGTGAAGCCTGCTTACCAACAACCTATCGATGCCAAAACCTATCAGCAAGTCATCGGTGCGCTAGAAAACAACCTCAGACTCTTGCATCCATTCATGCCTTTCTTAACGGAGGAAGTGTGGCAACAGATTGCGCAGCGTACGCCAGAGGAAGCCCTGATTGTCAATCGATGGCCAGCAGTGGAAACCTATGACGCTCAGTTAGTGGCCGATTTTGAGATAGCCGCAGAGGTGATTTCGGGCATTCGAACCATTCGAAAAGAGAAGAATATCGCCTTCAAAGATTCGATAGCGCTATCCGTATTGAGGAAAGAAGCAACAAACGACGTTTTCGATGCCATCATCGAAAAATTGGGCAATATTTCTGCGATTACGTATGTGCAAGACCAAGTGGAAGGTGCTTTGTCTTTTCGGGTGAAGTCTAACGAGTACTTCATTCCTATGGAAGGCGCCATTGACATTGAAGCAGAAGTTCAAAAAATTCAAGAAGAGCTACAGTATACAGAAGGTTTTCTCAAGTCTGTTCAAAAGAAACTCGCTAATGAGCGCTTTGTGAACAATGCGCCTGAGCAGGTGGTAAGCTTAGAACGCAAGAAAGAATCGGATGCCAAAGCAAAGATCGAAACCCTTCGTGCGAGCTTGGCCAATTTGCAATAGTTGATTTCTATTTACGGTAAAGAAAGTAATTGTTGACTAGTTCAATGTAGCGCTCCTTCGCTTCTCGTTGGCTTACATTCTGTGCTTGAAATAGGGCATTCGTCTTAAAGGCATTGATGATCGATTTCTTACTACTGGGTCTGGCGTAATCATTGGTGGCCTTTTTATAGTAAGCGTATAACCTTAGAAGTACATCAGCGGGAAACGGTTCGGTATGTGCATTGATACGTGCTACCGCTTCTTCAAAAGCTTTATCTAGTGCTTCATCGGTCATTGTTCGGCAATTACATCAATTCCTCCCTTCACTTTTTGATTCAGTTCCACTCGAATGTTCGCATCTAATGGAAGCAGTAGGTCTACCCGAGAACCAAATTTGATAAAACCCCCATCTGCGCCTTGCACAGCAGTATCTCCTTCCTTGGCGTAATTGACAATTCGGCGGGCCATCGCTCCAGCGATTTGACGATATAAAACAGCGCCAAAGCGTTCATTCTTGACTACAATGGTGGTGCGTTCATTCAACTCCGAGGATTTCGGATGCCAAGCTACTAGATATTTGCCGGGGTGATACTTGCTGTAGACGACATCGCCTGAAATAGGGTAACGGGTAACGTGCACATTGACAGGCGACATAAAGATAGACACCTGCAAGCGCTTATCGTTGAAAAACTCTTTCTCCATCACTTCTTCGATCACCACCACTTTACCATCTACTGGAGAAAGTACTTGGCTTTCATTCAGTAGCCCTTTTCGTTTTGGATTTCTGAAAAACTGAAGCACGGCAATTAGGACGAAAATGGCAGCAAATTGCAAGAGGTATTTCAACCACACCACATCGATCTTATCTGCAAAAACAGCAACCGCGGCACAAAGGATGAACGTAACAATGATAATTTTATAGCCTTCTCTATGAAACATAGGTAAGTATTTGAATGGTTATGTAGACGAAGGGCGCTGCAAATATCAAACTATCCAAACGATCCAACAGACCTCCGTGTCCGGGTAAGATGGCGCCACTGTCTTTTACCTTGGCGTTTCTCTTGAAAAAAGATTCGACTAAATCTCCCAGACTGCCAAACAAAACTACGACCATCGCAAGAATCATCCAACTCAAAACAGGTAATTCGTTGGTATAAATAGCAATCATATAGGCTGCAAGCATGGAAAACAAAAATCCGCCTATCGAACCTTCGATGGTCTTTTTTGGGGAAACGCGCTCAAAGAGTTTATGCTTACCAAGCAGGCGACCTGTAATGTAGGCGAAGGTGTCATTCACCCAAACCAACAAGAAAATTCCGAAGATCAAGAACTCTGAAAAGACGCCGTTCTTGTAAGGAATCTGGGCTAAAAAAATAGCACCTCCTCCTATATAAAATAAGCTGATAAGAAACTTTTTGACATTGTTTAGGGAGCTGGGCTTTTTGGAGAACAGTCGTAGTAGTAACCAACAATTGACCAATAGGGTAGGTATTAGAAAAATCCAATAGAATTTTGTGTTGTGATACACATAGATAAATAACCACCAAATCAGCAAAAAGAGGATGAAAATATAATAGCCAGAAAGCTTGATAATTTTTTTGAATTCGTACAGACAAATGAGTCCAAAAACAAGGAATACAAAGTCGAAAGCATCCTTATTCTTCAAAAAAACGGCAGAAAGCAGCAAAAAGACATAAACCGCTCCGGTGATTGCTCTTTTTAAAAGTTCCTTCATGGATTAGAGGTCTTCCAGAAGCAGTAAATATAGGTTTTTTGTGCTACTTCCGTAGCTCAGAAAGTCTTTCTCTTTCTTTTCAATTTGAAAATTTTTGATCGTAGTGATATTGGAAGGAATGCAGCCTTTGTGCTTATTCTTGATGCCGCGAAGCCCTTCTCCGATAGTTTCTACCAGCTGGCTCGTGGTAGCGAAGACTACAAAATTATCAGGAAGGTCGTGCAATTTCTTCTCTGCAATTTGATTAGACGATATGAGAATGGCACCATTGTCGCCCACCAGATACTCGCAAGTGGTCAGAAAAAAACTAGCCTCTCTTGAACTTTTAGTAAGTTGTACTGGGAAAGAAGCAAACCTGTCTACCAGTGCTTCGCTTAGGCAGAGTGCTTCCGTGTTGTTCCATTCGTTTTCGGTTAGGATATTACCGAAAGCTTCTTTGATCTCATCAGGTGAATCACAGTAGAGAAACTTCCCTCCATTTTTTTTAAAGTTGATGGTGAAGCGTTCGTCAACCGGAAGCTTTACCTCTGGCATATATTTACTGCGTTCCGAGGAGGGGCGGCTGGCCGTCTGTTTTTGTGCGATACCAAAGATTCTCTTGAAGATGTTCATCTACCTTTCTATTACGGTTTTAACGTAATATCGTTCCTCGTAAATATAAAAACTTTCACCGAAAGCGAATTCGTTGGTGCTTTATTCCGCGTTGGCGAAACTTCTTTGGCTAGCTAGCTCGCTTTCGACTCTGGATTTTCCTCTAATGTGTCTGATTCCTTGGCAACCTCTTCTGAAGATGAGACTTCTGCTGGTGGAGTAACTGTTTCTTCTGTTTGGGCCAAGGGTGCTTCGTTTGTTGCCTCTTCTTTTTCAAAGGGACGCTTTCCGAATATTTTTTCAAGATCGTCTTTGAAAATGACTTCTTTCTCCAACAATCGTTCGGCTAATTCAGTCAGCTTGTCTTTATTTTCGTTTAGAATACGAATGGCTCGCTGGTACTGCGCTTCCACGATCTTAGAAATTTCTTGATCGATGGTTTGAGCCGTTTCTTCACTGTAGGGTTTGGAGAATGTGTAATCTGCCTGCCCTGACGAATCGTAATAGGTCAGGTTTCCAATTTTATCAATCAGGCCGTACACGGTAACCATTCCACGGGCCTGCTTCGTTACTTTTTCCAAATCACTTAAGGCTCCCGTAGAAATTTGATCAAAGATCACTTTTTCGGCAGCTCTTCCGCCCATGGCAGCACACATTTCATCAAGCATTTGCTCTGGGCGTACGATAAGTCGTTCCTCAGGCAAATACCAAGCAGCTCCCAGTGATTGCCCTCTGGGAACAATGGTTACTTTCACCAAGGGTGCTGCGTGTTCTAACATCCAACTCACGGTGGCATGACCTGCTTCATGGAAGGCAATGGTTTTCTTTTCTTCTGGCGTGATAATCTTATTCTTTTTCTCCAAACCACCCACAATTCGATCAACGGCGTCCAAGAAGTCCTGCTTGGTGACCGCTTTTTTGCCATTTCTTGCAGCGATCAAGGCTGCTTCGTTACAGACATTGGCAATGTCGGCACCCGAAAAACCAGGAGTTTGTTTCGCTAAGAAATCTAGGTCTAGCGTTTCAGAAGTTTTAATAGGACGTAGATGTACTTCAAAGATTTCTTTACGTTCGCGTAAATCGGGAAGATCTACATAAATCTGTCTATCGAAACGAC
>CAWUKP010000033.1:0-13783 GCA_963922975.1 uncultured Spongiivirga sp.
CCCCCCCACCTCGTATAATATTAATTCCACCCCCACCACCATCCACTCCCCCCCAAAGCATCCCAATCACTACATCCCCAACCTTCGCCGCCCCAGCCCCAACCAAGACCGCCCCAACCCCAGTTGTTGCCGTATACGTTGATGACTAGGTTATCGCTTGCTGTTTCGCCCCAACCGGCGTATTCGTTTGAGCTATAGCCCAAGGTTTCTACATCGTCTTGATAATCTTCCTCTGTGATATCATCTGTGCTAGAGTAGCCGTCAATATCGGTGAATACATCGCCTTGCTGCAATAGCATTTCAGCTTCCACAGACTTTTGCCCAAAATACCCTTTGTAATTGCCAACTGTTTGATCTTCGTCAGCTGCTTGTGCTTGGGTAGAAGCGACGCGCTCGGTAGATTGTTCAGCAGCTGGCTCTTGAGTGTCGGCATATATACCGTCCGTATCGTAATAGGAAGAGGGCTGATAACTTCCGCAAGACACCATAATGGCGCCCAAAGAGAGTATCGCCCACGATTTGAGATTGTTCAGTTGAGGTAAAGTAACTCGCATAACGCTTGTATTATATTGTTGAACATAGTAAAAATAGTTAGTTTTGCCCTAACATATTTTCCTCAAAAAAGTCACAATATTTGTGCCAAACTCTAATAAATGGGCAAAAATCTAACGAAAAGAAGCGAAGATTACTCCAAATGGTATAACGAATTGGTCGTCAAGGCTGATTTAGCTGAAAATTCTGCGGTACGCGGATGTATGGTCATTAAACCCTACGGCTATGCAATTTGGGAGAAAATGCAGGCGCAATTGGACAAAATGTTCAAGGAAACGGGTCATCAAAACGCATATTTTCCGCTTTTTGTGCCTAAAAGTTTGTTCGAAGCAGAAGAAAAAAATGCCGAAGGATTTGCCAAAGAATGCGCGGTAGTTACACATTATCGTTTGGAGAATGATCCCGATAAACCAGGTAAGCTTCGGGTGGATCCGAAAGCTAGGTTAGAAGAAGAATTGGTAGTGCGCCCTACGAGTGAGGCTATCATTTGGAATACCTATAAAAACTGGATACAGTCATATCGCGACTTACCATTATTGATCAATCAATGGGCCAATGTAGTACGTTGGGAAATGCGTACGCGCCTTTTTCTCAGAACGGCAGAATTTCTTTGGCAAGAAGGACATACAGCACATGCAACCAAAGCCGAAGCCATTGCAGAGACCGAACAGATGAATGACATCTATGCTGAGTTCGTAGAGAATTTCATGGCGATTCCTGTGATTAAGGGGATAAAGTCAGAGAACGAACGTTTCGCTGGAGCCGTTGAGACCTATTGCATTGAAGCCTTGATGCAAGATGGAAAGGCGTTGCAAGCAGGTACCTCTCATTTTCTGGGGCAGAATTTTGCCAAGGCTTTTGACGTAAAGTTTGCTTCGAAAGAAGGAAAGCAAGAATATGTTTGGGCGACCTCCTGGGGTGTTTCCACTCGCTTGATGGGAGCACTGATCATGACGCATAGTGATGACAATGGTTTGGTATTGCCTCCAAATCTTGCGCCCATTCAGGTAGTGATTGTTCCTATTTATAAAGGAGAAGAGCAGCTCGCGCAAATTTCCGAAGTGGCACATGCTATAGTTGCAGACCTTAGAAAGGCTGGAATTTCGGTGAAATACGACGATCGCGATACGCACAAGCCTGGTTTTAAATTCAACGAGTACGAACTGAAAGGTGTGCCGCTGCGTATTGGTATCGGACCAAAGGATCTAGAAAAAGGAACGGTTGAATTGGCGCGAAGAGATACGTTGGAGAAACAGTTCGTGGCGAAAGATGAAGTGGTGGGTAAGGTAAGAGGCTTGCTGGAAGAGATTCAGGAAAACCTTTGGAATAGAGCGTTGGCATACAGAGATGCTCATATAACGGAGGTGGAAACTTTTGATGAGTTCAAAGAGGTGCTGGATACTAAGGGTGGATTTATTTCTGCGCATTGGGATGGCACTGCTGAGACCGAAGACAAGATTAAAGAGTTGACCAAAGCGACGATTCGCTGCATTCCCTTAGACGCGAAAGAAGAGGATGGGGTAGATGTTTACAGCGGCAAACCGTCAAAGCAACGCGTGCTCTTTGCGAAGGCGTATTAATTCCCTTCAAAAAAAAATTCATCAGCATTGCATCATTTAAAAATAGTTGTATTTTTGCATCCGCGTTTTCGGTAAGTATCGAAAGCGTTTTGCAGTTCATTGCACATACTTTTTGGCCCATTCGTCTAGTGGTTAGGACGCCAGGTTTTCATCCTGGAAACAGGAGTTCGATTCTCCTATGGGCTACCAAAGCGATCGGGGAAACCCAGAGATAACAAAGACATAATTAAAGAGAGATGGCAAACCATAAGTCAGCATTAAAGAGAGTTCGTAGCGACGAGACAAAGCGATTGAGAAACAGATATCAGCACAAAACGACTCGTAATGCGATCAAGAAATTGAAAGGTACCGAGGATAAGAAAGAGGCGCAAGCACAATTGCCTGCTGTGATCGGTATGATCGATAAATTGGCGAAGAAGAACATCATTCACAAGAATAAAGCTGCCAACTTGAAGTCGCAGCTTGCAAAGCATGTTGGTGCACTTTAATCAATAACCGGTTTAAAGAAGGTTACCAATATAGAAAAGCTCTCGAATCTCGAGAGCTTTTTTTATGCCTACTATTTTGGCTGTTTTACCTAGATTGAAATGACCATCGGTACGTCCATTAACAATAGGTGTGCATCTTCTTTCACCTGAATGTTAAGTGTTTCCGTGTCCCAGACACCCAAGGCATCTCTTTTTCCTAATGACTCTCCATTGATTTCAACTTCACCATCAATCAGAAAAGCATACACTCCGTTACCCTGTTTTCTAACGGCGTATTCTGTTTGAAAACCTTTGTCTAATTTTCCTAAATGAAACCAAGCATCTTGATGTACCCAAACGCCTTCATCCTCAGGATCTGGCGAAAGTACTTGCTTTAATTGATTGTGCAGATCACCTTCCTTTAGGGAAATTTGGTCATACCTCGGACTTACGTTTTGTTTGTTGGGGAACATCCATATCTGCAATAATTTCAATGTCTGGTCTTCATTCTTGTTGAATTCACTGTGATAAATACCCGTTCCGGCACTCATTACTTGCACATCGCCATGTCGGATCACTGCTGAATTGCCCATACTGTCTTTGTGTTCCAAATCACCTTCTAAAGGGATGGTCACAATTTCCATGTTATCGTGCGGGTGCGTTCCGAAGCCTTTACCAGCCGCAATAAAATCGTCGTTCAAAACGCGAAGTACTCCGAAATTCATCCGCTCCGGATTGTAGTAGTTCGCAAAACTAAATGAGTGGTTGGCATTGAGCCAGCCGTGATTGGCATGACCACGTGTGTCTGCCTTGTGTAAAACCTTTTTCATGGTTTTGGTCTCCTTTTTTTGATGAATGATTCGTAACGTAGCTTGGTTCGTTCCGAAGTGTGGAAACTGCCCTAAGCGTACAACCATTCAGTCGGGAAAATTTGACAACCTTACAACTTCACTAAAAGGCTACGAAAGTAACTGAAAAAGCTACTCTACGCTTTCTGCCATGGTATGAAAGACATTCTGAACGTCATCGTCTTCCTCAATTTTTTCTAATAGCTTTTCGATATCCGCTACTTCTTCTTCATTCAGGGTTTTAGTCACCTGAGGAATGCGCTCAAATCCTGAAGAAAGGATTTCAATTTCTCGTGACTCGAGTTCTTTTTGAATGGCACCAAAACTTTCAAAAGGGGCGTAGAGCAGAATGCCATCATCGTCTACGAACACCTCTTCTACACCGTGATCGATAAATTCGAGTTCCAATTCCTCGGGGTCAATCCCTTCCGGATTGATACGGAAGTTACACGTATGGTCGAACATAAATACTACAGAACCAGAGGTGCCTAAACTTCCGTTACATTTATTGAAATACGACCGAATATTGGCAACGGTTCGGGTATTATTATCAGTGGCGGTCTCCACGAGAACAGCAATGCCGTGAGGCCCATATCCTTCAAATAACACTTCCTTAAAATCACCTTGGTTTTTATCAGAGGCCCTTTTGATCGCCCGCTCAATATTGTCTTTGGGCATATTGGCGGCCTTGGCATTTTGGATAACAGCCCGTAGGCGAGAGTTGCTATCAGGATCAGGTCCGCCATCTTTGACAGCCATCACAATGTCCTTTCCCAATCGGGTAAAGGTTTTGGCCATCGCGGCCCAGCGCTTCATCTTTCGTGCTTTCCTAAACTCAAAGGCTCTTCCCATAAAGTATCGTTTGCCCGCAAATTTAATAAAAACAGCTACTTCCTAAAACCTTATTCTTCGCCCACTAGGTGATTGATGAATTTGGCCAGCAAAAGGTCTTTTTTGGTCACTCCACCTGCATCGTGTGTAGACAGTCGGATGGTGAGTTTATTGTACACATTGAACCATTCGGGGTGGTGCGCCTGTGCTTCGGCTTCAAAAGCGATTCGTGACATAATCATGAAGGCCTCTTTAAAATCTTTGAACTGAAAGGCTGCCACGATGCCATGATCGCGGTATTCCCAATTCGGTAATTGTTGCAAGCGGTCTTTAATCGTTTCGGCGGAAAGCTTTTCATTACTCATAACAACGGTTTTACTTATGGGAAGTTACCAAAAAGAAATGGCATGATCACTCCAAAGTTGACCATGCCATAAAATCAATTCCTTATGTTGTTAGTTTGCTATGAAGTCTTTTTTACGCTGCAAGTACTCAGCCCGAAAGGCGCATAAAGTGGACAAAAACTCACAAGACTAGTGAGCACAAAGATTCCGGATAAGGCTAGCAAAACGTAGGCTAGCGTTCCTTGTATGACATCCGTAAAATACAAAGTAGCTACGATGGCGGCGATCAATACTCGAATGACTCGATCCGCAGTTCCCATATTTTTTTTCATCATTTAAGAATTAGTTGAACATCAAATTAACGAAGAGTACAATTCCTGTCACTAGGGTGATGCATATAATGCACACCAATGCAAATTTGACAATCTTGTTTTTCATCTATTCAAAGATAGGGGCTGAATCTAAATTGTGCAGTGACTGAAGTCACAAGTGCAGCACTTGGATACCTTCTGAAGATTGTGAAATCTTTTCTTCACTTTCCAGTTTTTTCAAAACGCGACTGACTACTTCTCTGGCTGTACCCAACTCTTGGGCAATTTGTCTATGAGACATTTTCAAGGGTTTGTGGCCCATAAGCGTACTTCTTTCCTTGAGAAAGTCATACAATCGTTTGTCCATCTTTTCAAAAAGAACCTGTTGGATGGTTTCAATCAATTCTGTGTAGCGCAAATTGTATTGTTGAAAGAAGAGCATGTTGAGCTCTGGAAACTCGCGAATCCAATGTTGCACTTTTTCCGCAGGAAGTAAAAGCACCTCTGAATCCTCTTCAGCAATCGCTTGCACTTGGCTTGCTTGTCCTCTGAGTGCGGAAGCAAAAGACATCACACAGCTTTCAAACGGACGGATGTAATAGAGCAATAATTCACGTTCCTGATGACGACCAAAGACTTTTACCAGGCCGTTGAAAATGATTGGAATGGAGGAAATATATTGACCTTCGCGGAGTATCACTGCGTCCTTGGGAATATTTTGAATGATCCCGTTTTGAAATATGACTTCGATGAGTTCTGAGCGAAGAAATGGAAACCTTTGTGAGAGGCGTTCAATAGGTTGCATAGAGCGAAGTTAACGGTATTCTGGATTTTCGAAGGACCAGCGGCTGCCGTCATCCCAGGCAGCCCGAGAATTTCCGTAGGCATCATAACCATCGTTATCTTGCAGCATCTTTGCCAAATGCAGTAGGTTATAGGTCATAAAGGTGGTATTGCGATTGGTGAAATCATTTTCTGGACCGCCAGAACCGTCGTCCATATAGCTAGGTCCGGGGCCTACCTCGCCAATCCATCCGCAGTCTGCCTGTGGCGGAATGCTGTAACCAATATGTTGTAGTGCGTACAAAATACCCATGGCGCAGTGCTTCACTCCATCTTCGTTGCCTGTAATGATGCAGCCGCCCACTTTTCCGTAGTAGAGATACTGTCCTTTATTGTTTCGTTTTCCGCTCAGGGCGTAAAGGCGCTCTATGAGTTGCGTACATACCGAGGAGCGTTCACCCAACCAAATTGGAGATCCGATCACTAAGATATCCGCAGCGAATATCTTCTCAAAGAGCGAAGGCCATTCATCCTCGGAAACACCGTGTTCTTTCATGTCTGGATACACCCCAAAAGCCACATTGTGATCTACCAATCTCAGTTTATTGACGGTAACACCCTCTTTTTGCATGATGTTGCTAGCAACGTCCATCAATCCTTGGGTATGACTTTGCCGTGGAGATTTTTTCAGGGTGCAATTCACAAACATAGCGCTGAGGCTACTGAAATCTGGCTTGGACATAGAAAATAGCGTATCGGTTCTTTTTAAAGATACGAATAAATGGTTTGCTATTTCTTCCGCAATGCGCCCTCTTATTTCAACATCAGGATGTCCTTCAGAACGTCTTCATTGGTGTATTGAAGGTGTTTGGGAAGCTTATGATCTTTGGGAAGTACAGCCAAGTAGCGATCAAAATTCGCCGTAAAAACATTTTTGTAAACAGGTTTTTTGAGCTGAAGTGCGGCAATGAGGCTTTCGATAAATTCGTCGTGGTGCACTAGTTCGGTGCTGCCCAAATGATAAATGCCACTGCGCTTGCGATTGATGATGTAATGCAATTGCTGCGTCAAACGCCGATCGCTGGCTACGTTCATCACCAGATTAGGGAAAACCTCATAGGTTACCTGGTTCTCTATATGTAATTTCAGTTCCTTAATTCGAGGAGACTGCGGACCAAATATCATAGGTGCTCTGGCAATGACCCAATGTTTTTGGGGCATGCGCATGAGCATATTCTCGATCTTGATTTTCAATCTTCCGTAAATGCTCTCGGAGAACGTCTTGTCGTATTCATACGAAGGATAATTCACAAAGGTATCGAACACGTTGGCCGAGGAAAGAAAAATGAGCTTAGCAGGTCGAAAAGCCACATGCCGAGTAAGGAAATGGTGCAGTTCTATTTGCGTTTCAAAATTTCCACGAATGGCAGAAATGATGATACTGGGCCGAACTTCGTCCAGTATTTCCTCAATACCACCCGCTTCCATATCAAAATGGAAGAAATGTTGGTTATTTGCGAAGCTCTTATTGGTGAAGTACGTGCCGTAGGTGTCTAAAAAACCACAGAGTTCACGGTAAATGGCATTTCCGAGGTATCCGCTACCACCTATGATCAATACCCTACTCATTTATTTCACATAAAACGGAAGCTGGCGCACTGCCGCGGGGATAATTTTATTTCTGATTTGAATACTAATGCCAGTTCCGAGAGCTGCGTATTCAATAGGCACATATCCTAGACCAATTCCTTTGTGGATGGATGGCGATTGTGTTCCAGAAGTTACGATTCCGATGATCTCACCGTCAGTATTGAGAATATTGTAATCCTTTCGAGGAATACCACGTTCGTGTAACTCGAAGGCGATGAGCTTTCGTTTTGGACCGTCTTCTTTTTCTTGCTGCAAGGCTTCCGCATTCACAAAATCTTTAGTGAATTTGGTGATCCAGCCTAAACCTGCCTCAATGGGAGAAGTAGTATCATCAATATCATTGCCATACAGGCAGTAGCCCATTTCAAGACGAAGGGTGTCGCGTGCGGCCAGCCCTACTGGTTTGATACCAAAATCAGCACCGGCTTCTAAAACGCGCTCCCAAATTTGTAAAACCTCACTGTCCTTGCAATAGATTTCAAATCCGCCAGAGCCTGTATAACCTGTTGCTGAAATAATCACGTGATCAATACCTGCAAAGTCTGCAACTTCGAAGTGGTAGAATTTGATCGCAGACAAGTCGATAGAGGTAAGTGACTGCATGGCCTCCACCGCTTTTGGGCCTTGAATCGCCAATAGTGAATAGTCTTCTGAAATATTACGCATGGAGGCACCCATGGTGTTATACGACACGATCCAATTCCAGTCCTTTTCAATATTGGATGCGTTTACTACCAACAAATACGTTTCTTCTTTTACCTTGTACACGATCAAATCGTCTACAATACCACCGGTAGCGTTGGGCATACAACTGTACTGGGCTCTGCCCACTGTAAGCTTGGAAGCATCATTAGAACATACTTTCTGAATTAATTCAAGCGCATGTGGTCCTTCAATCAAGAATTCGCCCATATGGCTCACATCAAATACACCGACGGCCTTGCGTACCGTCTCATGTTCTACAGTAACACCCTCGTATTGAACAGGCATTTCATAACCGGCAAAAGGAACCATTTTTGCACCTAAGGCAACATGGGTATCGTACAAGGCAGTTTTTTTCATGGATCTTCGATTAATCGATCGCAAAAATACCCAAAATTATCTCCGCATTTTGAAGACGAATGAACTTGTTTTGAGGTAAAGGACTAAAATTTTGTTAAGCGAAGTACTGTGCTCTTGCTTTTTGTATTTTTAGAGAAATTACAGAATCATGAAAGGCATTCTTTATTTGGCAGTTATCCTCTTCACAATTCCTTTTTCAGGAGCGCAAGAGCTTCCTCAGGATTTTTTGTCCGCTAACTTTCACAAGGAAAGGCGACAAGCAGTGCGCGCCATGATGCCTGAAAATAGTGTGGCTGTATTTTTTACCAATCCTGTGCGCAATCGGGCGAACGATGTGGATTATCACTACCATCAAGACCCTGATTTCTATTATTTGACCGGGTATCGTGAGCCTAATGCTGTATTGTTATTGTTTTCTGAGGGGCAGACGGATGCTGCTGGAAATACCTTTGATGAAGTGATTTTTGTACAGAAACGTGATCCTTACGCGGAAATGTGGAATGGGAAACGTTTGGGGATAGAAGGCGTCACCAAAGAGTTAGGATTTGAATATGTCAAAGAATCGGCGGCATTTCTTTCATTCGATATCGATTACAAAGCCTTTAATAAGGTACTGTTTTACAACTTCAACAACGACTATCGAAACTCTCTTTCGAATGATGCCGATCTTTTTGATCTGATCCGACACTTCAGAGGTGCAGTTGACTATCCGGCCGATTTCAATCCTGTGAAGCATCAGTTGTACACTATGATTAAAAGTACGGATGTTGAAAACAGTGCCAACGTCGCACAGGTTTTAGGACGCTATTTGAACTATTACAAGGAACTACAGTCGGATGAAATTTTGAGTGGATACGTAGCTTCGAAAGATGACGCAGTTCGCAAAGAATTAAAGGAGAAAGTTCAAATTTCCTCCTTAAACAATTTGGATGCTGCCAAACTTGGTGAGATCATGAACACCCTTCGTGAAACCAAGACAGCCGAAGAAATGAAACTCCTAACCAAAGCTATCGAGATGTCGGCCATCGGACAAATTGAAGTGATGAAAGCAATGAAGCCCAATATGTCGGAGACCGAAATTCAAGGCATTCATGAATTCGTTTACAAGAAGTACGGCGCAGAATATGAAGGATACCCGTCGATTGTCGGCGCGGGGCATAATGGTTGTATCCTGCATTATATTGACAATAACAAGCCTATGGTGGGTAATGATTTGGTATTGATGGATTTAGGAGCTGAGTATCATGGCTACACGGCAGATGTTACCCGAACCATTCCGGCGAATGGAAAATTCAGTACAGAACAAAAGCTGATTTACGATTTGGTGTATGATGCCCAAGAAGCGGGCATCAAAGCATCCGTTGTAGGAGCACCCTTCATCGCCCCAGAGCAAGCGGCAAGAAAGGTAATTCATGAAGGCTTGGTGAAGTTAGGCATTGCCAAAAATCTGAATGATGCGCGGCAATACTTTCCACACGGTACTTCGCACTATCTTGGACTTGATGTGCACGACAAGGGTACCTACGGTAATTTTAAGGAAAACACCGTGATCACCGTTGAACCTGGCATTTACATTCCAGAAGGAAGCGACTGCGACGAAAAATGGTGGCGAATTGCAGTACGGATCGAAGACGATATCTTGATCACGAATGATGGCCCAGTGAATCTTTCGGGTCGGGCTCCACGCAAGTCGGAGGAAATTGAGAAATTAATGGCGCAATCCAGTGCGTTGGACGACTTTGTGCTTCCAAAACTAGACTAGCGCAATAGAAAATCTTTCAATCCTTTGTAATCACTGATGGCAATGCTCTTTTTGTCTTTATCCATCACGGATTGGATTTGAGCAGGAATTTCAACCGAAGTTCCTATGGTCTTTTCTACCACATCTAAAAATTTGACGGGATGGGCGGTTTCTAAAAATACGCCTATGGTCTCGGGGTGGCTTTCTTGAAATTTCTTCAATCCCAAATAACCAACAGCACCATGCGGATCTGCTACATATCCCTGATGCTTGTACAAATACTTCATCGCCTTGCGAGTTTCCTTATCGGAATAGCTGAACGAAGAGAAAAGTTGCTTCAATTTGGTTGTGTCGTTATTCACCAGTTTAAGGATGCGCACAAAATTACTGGGATCGCCTACGTCCATAGCGTTGGAAATAGTTGCTTGCGACGGTTTTGGCTCGTAAATACCTGTTTCTAGGAATTGAGGTACGGTGTCGTTGCGATTGGTGGCGGCCACAAAATGTTGGACAGGCAATCCTAGGCGATGCGCCATCATACCCGCACAAATGTTTCCGAAGTTACCGCTGGGTACTGAAAATACGATGTTTTCGTGTTGACCTTTTCGTTTCAATTGTTGGTAGGCGAAAAAGAAATAGAACATCTGCGGGAGCCATCGCGCCACATTAATAGAATTAGCAGATGTCAAATTTCTGCTCATTGCGAGTTCAGGATCTAAGAAAGCTGTCTTCACCATTTCTTGGCAATCGTCAAACACGCCGTCTACTTTCAATGCGGTGATGTTCTTTCCTAGCGTAGTCAATTGTCGTTCTTGGATGTCGCTTACTTTTCCGTCTGGATAAAGAATCACCACATTGACGCCTTTCACGCCTAAGAATCCACTGGCGACGGCACCACCGGTGTCTCCAGAAGTGGCTACCAAAACAGTGACTTCTGAGGTGTCCTCTCCTGCATTAAAATGCCCTAAACACCGAGCCATGAAACGCGCACCTACGTCTTTGAAGGCCATGGTTGGGCCTTGAAATAATTCGAGGGAATACACCCCTTCTTCAATGGGAATCAAAGGAAAGTCAAAGCATAAGGTCTCCTGAATGATTTCTTTCAGCGCAGCTTCGGAAAGGGTATCTCCCACAAATTGTTGGATGACTTCATAAGCAATTTCCGCATTCGAGCGTGTTTCGATCGTATCAAAAAAGGAGGGAGGTAGGGGTCTGATCTCATTTGGAAAGTACAATCCTCTATCAGGCGCCAGTCCTTTGATTACGGCCTCTTTGAAGGAAACTATTGGAGCATTATTATGTAGGCTGAAATACTTCATGAACAAATTTTTACACCTTGGGGATTGATAGGCGAAACATAAACTTCAAAAGGGATATCATAACTCGAATAGGCTTCTGTGAAAGCCTCGGCCACACCTTTGGCTGTTGTACTTCCTTTGCTGAGCGCATACACCGAAGGACCAGAACCAGAAATGCCGCAACCCAAGGCTCCTTGGCTCATAGCGGCCTGTTTCAAATTGTCGAATCCAGGGATGAGGATGGAGCGCAAGGGCTCTACAATTTCATCGTTTAACGATCTTCCGATGAGGTTGTAATCTTCTGTGTACAATCCGCTGACCAATGCGCCAAGATTTCCCCATTGGGAGATGGCTTTCTTGAATGAAATCGTTTGTTTTAGCACGGCGCGGGCATCTGCTGTTTTCACTTCAATTTGTGGGTGAATCACCGTCGCCACAAGCTGATCCGGTGCAGGTAGCGCAACCACGTCTAAGGGATGCGTACTCCTCACCAAGGTGAACCCACCCATAATGGCAGGAGCTACATTATCTGCATGGGCGGTGCCGCTGGCTAGTTTTTCGCCTTCCATGGCAAATTGAATCAATTGCATTGGATTAAATGGCTGACCCAAAAGGTGATTGATGGCCACTACGGTACCCGCTGAACTAGCAGCACTGCTTCCAATACCACTTCCTGCTTTAATACCCTTGATGATTTCAATCTCGAAACCGTGTTCAATTTCTTCGGGAAGTGCGGCTAGGAGGGCGAGACCTGCAACTCCAGCTACATTCTTTTCGGTTTCAAGCGGAAGATCTTGCCCTTCAATTTTGACAATATGAATGCCCTTCTGTACACTTTTGCGCACAATCATTTCGTCGCCAATCGTCTCTAAACAAAGACCTAACACATCGAAACCGCAGGAAACGTTGGCGATGGTGGCAGGTGCGAATATGTGAAGTTCTTTCTGAATAATAATCAAACTTGGTTGGTTACACGGTGCCAATTCTAATGACATCCGCAAAAATTCCTGAGGCGGTTACTTCGGCTCCAGCCCCGGCTCCTTTGACAATCAAAGGTTGGTCTCGGTAGCGTTCGGTATAAAACAGCACAATGTTATCACTTCCCTCTAAATTATAAAAATCGTGGTCTTTTGGGATGTGTTGCAGACCAACGCTGGCCTTTCCGTTCTCAAACTGGGCTACGTACTTCAGGCGACAATCCTTTGCGGCAGCTTCCTGGTACAAGCTTTGAAAGTGATCTTCGTATTGTTTTAGAGCTGAGAAAAAGTCCTCATTATTGGTAGTTTCTAGTGCTTCCGTTGGAAGAAAAGAACGATTTTCGATATCTGAAAGATCCAAATGATTTTTACTCTCCCTTGCCAAAATCAAGATCTTCCTTGCCACATCCACACCACTGAGATCGATTTTCGGATCGGGTTCTGTATATCCTTCTTCTTGTGCTTTTTTCACGATCTCTTGAAACGAATTGGTTTCATTGAAATTATTGAAAACAAAATTCAAACTGCCCGAAAGCACCGCTTGTATTTTAGTAATCTCATCTCCAGAGGCCACTAAATTTTTCACTGTGTCAATGACGGGCAATCCAGCACCCACATTGGTTTCAAACAAAAAAGGTGCATTGTATTGTCGTGCGAGATCTTTGAGCTTTTGATAGGTATTGAATGGTCCTGAACAAGCAATTTTGTTACAGGTAACCACGGCCACACTTTCTTTGAGATAGTCTGCATAGGTATTACTTACCGTTTCACTGGCAGTAATGTCTACAAAAATGCTATTGCGAAGATTTAGTGTTTTAATCCGCTGAAAAGCTGTTTCTAGACTGGCTTTTTCCCCTTTGGCTAAGCTTTCTTTCCAGTGATTGAGATTCAATCCATCCTCATCAAAGACCATAGTGCGCGAGTTTGAAATACCCACCACACGAATGTTCACTTTTCGTTTTTCTCTTAAGTACGCTTGTTGTTTGAGCAATTGTGCCAAGAAGCGTTCGCCAACATTGCCTACACCGGTGACAAAGAGATTCAGTTGTTTGATATTTTCTTCAAAGAAGGTTTCATGAAGTGTATTCAGTGCCTTTTTCACATCATTGGTAGCGATGACTGCAGAAATATTCTTTTCGGAAGCGCCCTGTGCGATGGCTCTGATGTTGACGTTGTTCTTTCCTAAGGTGCTAAACATACGGCCGCTCAGTCCTTGATGATTCTTCATTTTATCGCCTACCAGAGCAATAATAGAATGTCCTTTTTCAACGAGCAAGGGACGTACTTTTTTCCGTGAAATTTCGAATTTCCGATATCCTCTCTGTAGCCCACAAATGAT
>CAWUKP010000034.1:0-13766 GCA_963922975.1 uncultured Spongiivirga sp.
GATCAAATATCTCGCGGAAATGATGAATTATCCTGGCGTGCTTCATGAAGATGAAGAAGTGATGGCGAAAATTGCGTGGGCTAAACATTTCGATAAACCTGTGGACGGACATGCACCAGGTCTTCGAGGCGATGCGATCACCCAATACATTGCTGCCGGGATTTCAACCGATCACGAGTGTTTCACCTACGGAGAAGCTCTAGAGAAGCTCCAAAAAGGAATGAAGATCTTGATTCGGGAGGGCAGTGCGGCTAAGAACTTTGAAGCGCTGATCGATCTGCTTCCAGAGCATTATGCACATATGATGTTTTGTAGCGACGACAAACATCCCGATGAGTTACTGTTGGGTCATATCAATCAGCTCTGCGCGCGCGCCGTGGCCAAAGGCATGGATGTCTTTAACGTATTGCAATGTGCTTGTTTAAATCCTGTTGCCCACTATGATCTAGATGTTGGTCAATTGAGAATCGGAGATGCGGCCGATTTTATCGTGGTGGAAGATTTGAAAGAATTTAAAGTGCTGCAGACCTATATTGATGGACAGTTAGTGGCTGAGGACGAACAATCGAAAATATCCTCAGTTCCTTTTTCATGCCCAAATCAATTCAATACCAAGCTCAAAGTGCTGCAAAACTTTGCGGTAAACTCCACCCAAACACCTGTCAAGGTTATCGAAGCCTTAAATGGACAATTGATTACCAATGCAGTTCATGGCGGCGCCAAGAACAGCGGTGGAAATCTAGTATCGAATGTACTAGAAGACGTGTTAAAGATCGCTGTAGTGAATCGCTATGAGGATGCGCCGCCAGCATTGGCTTTCATCAAGAATTTCGGACTCAAAGAAGGAGCCATTGCTTCCTCCGTGGCTCACGATTCTCATAATATCATTGCCGTGGGCGTTTCCGATGCCCTAATCTGTAAAGCCCTCAACACCCTCATCCAAGAAAAGGGAGGCATTTGTGCCGTAAGCGATACGGAAGAGAAAGTGTTGCCCTTGCCTGTTGCAGGAATTATGAGTGATGGTGATTGTGAAACTGTGGGAAAGTCCTATCAGCAAATTGATCACATGGCAAAGCAAATGGGCAGTACATTGAGTGCGCCCTTTATGACACTCTCCTTTATGGCGTTGTTAGTAATTCCCTCCTTGAAACTTAGCGACAAAGGCTTGTTTGATGGGGAAAAGTTTGAATTCACCTCATTAAAAATATAAATACTTTTCTTACATTAGATGAAAACTATATCTGATGCTAACAAAAGTATATGGAAGCGCCGTCTTTGGGGTGGATGCCGTAACAGTTACGGTTGAAGTTAATGTCGACAAAGGGATAGGGTACCACTTAGTGGGATTGCCAGACAATGCCATCAAAGAAAGCAATTACCGAATTGCTGCGGCACTGAAGAATACCGGATATCAGATTCCAGGGAAGAAATTGACGATCAATATGGCACCCGCCGACTTGCGAAAGGAAGGCAGTGCCTACGATCTTACCCTAGCTATTGGGATTTTGGCAGCTTCCGGGCAAATCCAAGATGAAAGAGTTGGTAACTATCTAATCATGGGTGAACTATCGCTAGACGGTAATCTTCAACCCATCAAAGGCGCCTTGCCCATAGCTATTCAGGCTCAAGCAGAAGGATTCAAAGGTTTTATTCTTCCGAAAGAAAATGCCAAAGAGGCTGCTATTGTCAGTGATTTGGAGGTGTATGGAATCGAGAACATTAAAGAAGCCATTGATTTCTTTGATCAAAAACAAGAACTAACTCCTACCGTGGTTGATGTCGAAACGGAATTCACTCAAAGCATGGACACCCCAGATTTCGATTTTGCCGATGTAAAAGGACAAGAGAGTATTAAGCGTGCCATGGAAATTGCCGCAGCAGGTGGCCATAACATCATTCTGATCGGTCCGCCAGGGGCTGGCAAAACCATGTTGGCCAAACGACTGCCTTCCATTTTACCACCAATGACCGTGCAGGAAGCACTCGAAACGACCAAAATTCATAGTATTGTGGGACGTGTTAAGAATACGGGCCTTATGAATCATCGGCCTTTTCGTTCTCCGCACCACACCATTTCCGACGTGGCCTTGGTGGGAGGGGGCTCGTACCCTCAGCCAGGAGAGATCTCCTTATCCCATAATGGAGTACTCTTTTTAGATGAATTACCTGAGTTTAAAAGAGGAGCTCTGGAAGTGATGCGACAGCCTCTGGAAGATCGAGAAGTAACCATTTCCCGAGCAAAATTTACGGTGACCTATCCTTCTTCTTTTATGCTCGTGGCCAGTATGAACCCAAGTCCAAGCGGATATTTCAGTGACCCAGAGGCGCCTGTTACTTGTTCTCCTGCAGAAATTCAAAGATACTTGAGTAAGGTCTCAGGACCCTTGTTGGATCGTATCGATATTCATATTGAAGTAACTCCTGTACCTTTCCAAAAGCTTTCTGAAGAAAGGCGCTCAGAGCGCAGCGCACTCATACGGAATCGAGTTGTGGCCGCCCGCGAAATTCAAACCAAGCGCTTTGACACTGTAGACGGAGTACATTATAATGCGCAAATGACCACAAAGCACATTAGGCGGTTTTGTACCATTGAGGATGTTTCTAAAGAACTTCTCAAAAATGCCATGGAGCGTTTACATCTTTCTGCAAGAGCCTATGATCGCATTCTAAAAGTGGCGCGCACTATTGCAGATTTGGAAAAGGCCAGTACGATCAAAGAGGTGCACATCGCCGAAGCCATTCAATATCGAAGTTTGGACAGAGATGGTTGGCTTGGATAATTCGTCTAGCTGAGATAAGGTTTCAATTCCTCGGAAAGAAGCACAATCGCTTCTTCGTCACTGATCCGATCTTTCAACTGCTTACGGTATTTGGCATACAAGCTTTCGCGCTTAAGTATGCGCCATAAAGCATACACAAAATCTTTATAGCGCAAACCATTGTTCCACTGGATCAAGCCTTGGTGTTCGGCCAAGCGCAGCATTTTGCTAATTGCCTTTCTCGGTTCACTGTATCGTATTTCTAGTGGCTGCATAATGGTATCCATGGTGTTTTTAGAAATCTCAATCAGTTCTGTTGTGGCTTTCAGCTGTCTTTTGAGTTTGGGAACGCGACGGTCAAAAGCAACTTGGGCAGCAATCAATCGTCCGCGGATTTCCGCAATTCTCCGAAAATCATCAATTTCGTTTCGACGCAGATAATCTTCAACAGACAATAACCATTCTTTGAAATCATCAATAAGTTCGTAGTCTTTGGGTTTGGTGCTTATAATCGTTTCTAGATGCTGGGACTCGGTACGAAGGTTTTGATAAATTTCAATAGACATTGTTACAATTTTATATACGCAAAGTAGTGCGATTGCGGTCTTCGATTTAGGGGAAAAAACCCAAAAAAGGCACGGAATACTCCCTAAAGCATTTTGCCATCCTTCTCATACTCCCTTTTAATACCTGCGATGAGATAGGATTGCTTGATTTGCTGGCCACCGTTGGAAAGTGCACGTAAGGAGGCGTATTGAATCACATTGACAATATTGGCCCCAGTAAGCTGATACTGCTTAGCCAAGCTTGAAAGCGAAACGTCTTTAGCCATTTCAGCTGGTTTTGGGAAGTTCTTTTCCCAGAGTTGCAAGCGTTCTGCTGCACCAGGATTGTCAAATTTTATGATCGATTGGAACCTTCTGGTGAAGGCACTATCGATATTACTCTTGAGATTAGAAGCCAGTAAAACCAGTCCAGAATGACTTTCGATGCGTTGCAATAAGTAACTCACTTCTTGGTTGGCATATTTATCGTGGGCGTCACGAACGCTCGTGCGCTTACCGAAGATCGCATCTGCCTCATCAAAGAAGAGAATCCAGTCCTTATTTTTCGCCTTGTCAAATAGTTTGGAAAGATTCTTTTCCGTTTCCCCAATGTACTTACTCACCACCATCGACAGGTCGATACGGAACACTTTCTTTCCTGTGTATTTGCCTAAAAGACTCGCGGTGAGGGTTTTTCCAGTGCCTGGCGGACCGTAAAACATCACGCGAAATCCTGGTTTGATGCGATCCTTCATACCCCATTGCTCCATCAAGGTGTGGTGGTGTAAGAGCCAAGTTTCGATTTCACGAATCTGCTGAAAGGTCTTTTCAGGGAGTACCAAATCATCCCATTCCAATTGGGTTTCAATTTTCGCGGCAGGGAAGTCGATTCCAAAGCTCGGATCACTCACAAAACCTGTAGTGAAAAGCTGTACGTATTCATCGTCTAATTGCAAGACTCCACTCATTTTGGGTTCGTTTTGACTCACATTGGACAATTGTAAGATGCCGTATTTGGTGAAAAAATGATTGGAATCAAACAATAGTCGTATTTGATTTCTGAGCTCCAAATCATCGCCTGCTAAGATGAATTGTAAGGTTTCCCCGGTGGGAAGGATACCGCGATGGTTTTTACCTTTCACACCTCCGAAAGCCACAAATTCGCCACCTTCTGGTAGGTATTCATGGATAATGTCATTTAAAAAACTAGGCGAAAGATTTGGCACAAGAGCAACGAGTAAAGCAACTAATTCAATTTGCGATAGTCGGTTTTCATTCACAAAAACACTTAAGGGGGATGTTTCTTTTAACTTTTCAATGCTTGGAAACGGGAGTTTCTCACCTTTTAAGTAGTGGTGTAGGCGATATTGGATCACCCGTTTCAGGTATTCGAGGCATTGTGTTAGATCACTTTTTTTTGACATGGGTGAACGTTCGATTAATTCTTTTTTTCCAATTTAAGTTTCTTAATAGCTAATTTGGCAATTTCACTCTTCTTCCCAGGCCAATATTCCTTGTGCCAGTAATCCATCACGATCTTTCCAACTTCGTGGGGATACATTGGAGCTGCTTCTGCGAGGTTGATTCCCTTATACTTCTTATTCTTATTCGCGGCAGCATATGAGCGATAGAAATATTTTCTTAGGTTTTTGTAGAACCAGCTTGGATAGTTATCTTCCACTTTTGTGGTTTCGTAGCCTTGCGCTGCTAGTTCTTTGACCAGCGCTTCCTTTGTAAGATAGATATCGTAGGGTGTTATGGCATAATCACTACTGAGATAAGAAAATCCAGCCCAATCTTTGTTCTTGCTACTAAAATACCTTAGTGCAAAGTTTGTCGATGTATGCCCTACCGTGGTATGTCCCCATACCTTCGCCTTTTTGATATCGTTGTCGTGTAGAATGTCGCTAAACTTGTCTGCCAAAGAATTCTTTCCACCATCATCAAGGGTGCCTTTGACCCAGTTCTCGTCCTCATCGGGGCCTCTCGCAACGCTGCATGCATACAGAATGACATTGACATCCTGATTGAGGTAGGGGGCTATGTTCTTAACGAGTTTTTTTGCACTGTTTCCTGTGATGCCTGTATTGATACCGCACCAATCTTCAGTGCCATGTGCAAATATGGCCATATTATTTACGTTCACATGGCTGTTGTCGTCATTGCATTGCGTTCCTAATGTTGTGCTCAAGGTTTTAATACTTGAACTGATCTTCTTGCTATCGGGGATGGCTTCTTTTTCTACAGGTTTGCCATCCTTCAATCCAAAGGCGTCAAAGTTCTTCGCCCAACCCTTGGCTCTCCGTTTGGTTTCGTCTGTGTTTTCATCATAGAAAGCGACATTATAACCTTGCTTTACACGGCTACAGTAAGAAGGTTTTTCGCCAGCTTGCTTTTGCACTGTTTGGGGTTCGGATGTGAATCCTTGTTGTATGGTATGCGTCAATTCGTGGGCCAATAACTTTTTCCCGCCTTGAGAAGTGGTATTGTATTTGCCACTATTAAAGTAAATATCATTGCCATTGGTGAATGCTTGTGCATTGAGGCTTTGACTCATCTGTACGGCATTGCTGTTATTATGAATGCGCACTTTGCCAAAATCTGTCCCAAAACCTGCTTCCATTTCTTCACGAACGGACGCATCCATAGGTCTACCACCACCTTTGGAAGCACTGAGTTGACTTTCGATGTTTGTTTGCTTGGGAGTGCCTTTTGCCTTTGGCTGGATCATTTCCTCTTCCTCGTCTTCTTCTGTTTGCCGTTGAATGTGTTCTTCCTGCGCACAAGCATCGCATTTCATTTGTACTTCTTCTTCCTCTTCAGGCATCCGCTGAATTTGTGGAGCTAGGTTGCTTGGCGCGTTCACCACATGATCCGCCATGCGATCGGCTTCTTGCTCATAGCGGTCATTCGGCTTCCCAATTTTCAGTTTGGGCTGTATGAACGTACTACTGAAACCTGTATCGGGTGTTTTTGTATTATGTAGCGGTGTTCGTGACATCTGTTAGATTCATGCGAAATTTGGTTCTATTTTTTCTGATCAAAACGCCGTCCCTACTAATTTCTTTTCACACGGAGTACCTGAGGTCTTTAATTTGTTGGCTTCAGGGCCAGGGGTGGCTGGATTGATAACATTTTTATTTAGTGTACCTCTCCGTATCCTGGGAGTGGTAGATAAGCTAGAAGGGAAGGAGGCGATGGTGATTTCAGCCCTTCGTTGCAAGTCGGCCTGTTTTACAGGATCTGTACCTGGTATGGGTTCTTTGTCGGAGGCGCCTCTTACTACAAATCGATCGAAGGTTATACCTCCTTTTGTTAAGGTTCTGGACACTCCTAGTTTATTGATTAATTCTCTTTCAATGGATTTCGCACGTCTAAAACTAACCTTCTGCTTTGCTTTTTCACTGCCCACGTGATCGCTGTGTCCTACAATTTCGACAAAGAAATTATTAAAGGCGACCATATCCGATAGCAATTTCAACTTTTCCTTTTCACTAGCTTGCAATTGTGAATACCTTGTTTTGTTGAAACCGTAATTGATCAGCAATACTTCCGCAAAAGATTCGCCTCTTTTACTTCCATCTCTTGCCAGCCCTCGTAGGTCATCTTTTTTGGCACCTTGCTCAGTAGCTATAGCATTCTCAATGTTGATTGTGGAATCATGGACATCCGTAGTGGTTCTATCGCCACTGGCGTGTGCCTGTAACTCCATCAGCGCTGCATGGCCACATAGTTCGTGTCCTAAAACAATGTGCTCTCTACCCGCATAACTTTTTTGATCGCCTTTTGCATTGTGGTAACCGAATTTGATTTCATTTTTGGTAGAAGGAATGACCACTATTTTGTTGCGGCCATCTGTGGAAGGTGTTATGTGATCTGCGACGACAATTGTCCAATCGCTTGCTGCTTTTCTTGTGAGGATGTGAAAACAACAGGAAGCCGTAGCCTTGGCATCGCTAGCGTGCTTATTTTCGTCGTTCAGCTTGTCCTGCACTTCGCCAGTACCAGCTACTGAGAAATGAGGCGACAACTTCGTGACGAGTCCTGATACGTAGGTTTTACGCTCTGTTGGGGTCATCGATTTTGACGGATCTACCCCATCCGGATTCGATACCCGATCATCAACGACGGCTTGCGGGTAATCAAAGTCTACGTTCAGCTTGCGTTGAATCTGTTGACTGCTGCGTTGTTGTATGGTATGCGTCAATTCATGGGCTAAGAGCTTTTTTCCGCCTAGAGTAGTGGTATTGTATTTTCCACTATTAAAGTAAATATCATTACCATTGGTGAACGCTTGTGCATTGAGCTGTTGACTCATTTGAGTGGCAGAGGTGTTGTCATGGATGCGTACGTGACTAAAATCACTCCCAAATCCAGTTTCCATTTCTGCACGTACAGATGTATCCAAAGGCCTACCACCGCCTTTGGAAGCACTGAGTTGACTTTCGATGGATGTATGTGTGGGAGTACCTTTCGCTTTTGGTTGGATCATTTCCTCTTCTTCGTCTTCTTCTGTTTGCCGCTGAATTTGTTCTTCCTGTGCACAGGCTTCGCACTTCATTTGCAATTCCTCTTCTTCGTGCTCCGACATACGCTGAATCTGCAGAGCTGGGGTGCTTGGCGTGTTTACCACATGATCCGCCATTCGATCTGCTTCTTGCTCATAGCGGTCGTTCGGCTTTCCAATTTTCAGCTTGGCCTGAATGAATCGGTGACTGGCCTTTGTAGGTTCAACGGTATGAATCGGTTGTGCCTTCATTCCACCGTCCAATGGTCATTGTTAGAAACTCTTCTTAAGGCCGCGGCAAAAGGCATGTAATGTCCCCGAAGCACATCCATGCCATGCGACATGATACTGGAATCACTGGCAATGCGCATTTCTTCTGCAGCAGCGTTATCCACAATTTCGCGTACCAAAGCATCATTTTCATTGGCATCCCCTTGAAATCTTCCTTCTTCTACCTCAATGTATTCATCACCCAATCCGAACATATGTCCAGCCTCATGGGCTGCGGTGTTTTGGTTGGCCGTTTCTGGTTCATGAGTTTGCGGAAGATCGATATTTACATCTACTCGCCTAAAAGAGGCGTCTGTGGAAGTACCCTTTTCCCCGTCAGGAGATGACATTTCGAAAAGTGCAGCATCGGGCACCGCGCTACTGATATGCTGACTTACCGTATCAATTCTGCGCTGAGAAAGGCGTTCGTTGTAGGCTTTATTTCCGTCTGAGCTTGCCCTTCCTGTTAGCGCCATCATGATAGGGCCGTTGGTGTGATTTCCTTGACGAACGTTGGCTGGCTGCGCATTGAGGAACTGAGTAATTTCGTCGAGGTCCTGCTGCACATCTGTATTGATGGCGGCACTATCAAAGCCAAAATTTCCTACTCTCACAAAGAGATCAGCACTTGTGAGTCCAAAAGATTCGTTGCTGGTAGGATCATTTTCATCTAAATGAACATCGGTTCCTGAAACATTTGACCTGAATTCATCGGGTCTATTTTTGGCCACATGCATTTCAAAGTGCGCATCAGCGGCATCATCAACGGTTTCTACATCAATTTGTACGTTGGCAAAATGTGTGTCCATGTTTGGATCATTCAACGCGAGTCGGTGTTGATTGCTCCAGGTACTTTCCACTTCATTTTCAAAGTCGCTTGCGTACTGCGTCTTTTCCGCATCTGTAAAATCGGCAGAGAAGTTGTAATGCACCTTCATGGTGACCAAAACAGTACCCACATCGGGATCAGGCCCAACGGGCGTGTAGCGCACATCAAAACGTCCGAAGCTTTGTTCTTGCGACGTAAACGGAAAGGTTCTGGGAGTGGTAGGCTGTGTTGTAGGCTGCTTTTGAAGCGTATTGCGTGGAAGAAATGCAGGACTTATAAACGGTCTTGCCATTGCGGGAGCTGCTGAATCTTGTATGTATGCGCGACCTTTCATGTTACCATTCTACAAAAATGAGTTGCTCCAACCAGGGTAATTTGATCAGGTGAATACCCCAGGGTAATTGATCTAAAAGGATATCTTGCGCTTGCCGTTCAACCACCAAACGAATTTGGTTTTCTTGGGTTGTGATCTTTCCTTCTCTTTGTAGAAAGGTGGCTCGAAGTGCATCAATGGAATTGCTCTTAAGCGCTTGCCAATGCTCCAAACAACTTTCTAACACTGCATCGGCCTCCTGTAATTGCTGGTCAGTGAGATTCACATTTCGGTCGATAGATAGTTCTACTGGGCATCCACAGAGTATTTTTTCAAGTAGCAATTCGTGTTCATAGGCATCGGTTTGCCGCGTTGCCAGATAATGAAGCAACTGAACAGCTTGGTCTTTCTTGTCAGCTGCAATTTGTTTGTCGACTAGCAGATCTAAGCGTTCAAGTAAAGGTTGAAAAAAAGGATGCAAGAGCACCAAACCTGCATTGGAAATATAGAAATCTACTTCTTCATCTTTCAAAGGATTCTCAGATGATGCTTCAGCTTCCACTTTCTTTTCGCTTTGTTTTGCCAAAGGCAATTGATTTTTTTCCAAAAATTGATCGACCGCAAGCTGGAAGTGATGCAGGTTCCTACTGTCAATACGATGGATCGCTGTGGGAAGGGTTTCCTCTCCAGTAATCCGTTGCAATACGGCATTCCAGAAAGCCTCGCGATGTTGCTTGACAAGTGCATTAATTTGGAAGGCAGGCTGCCGCAACAGCAAGGTTAGCTGGGTGTTGCTGAATTGTTTTATCAATCGAAGGCGTGTTGATTTTGCGGTGATACTTTCTACAAACCGCGTCTGAAAGCCTTTGGTAGCAGCAATTTCATGAAGTTGTTCCTCAAGAATTTTTGTCAGATCAGGTTGCCACCAGGGTTTTTTTCCATGTTTTAGGAAGTAAAAGAAAGCTTCCAGCATATTTGTTGACGAAGGTGATCGCTTCGGTTTTTCAATGATTTTAGGGGCATCAGAACGGCCCTTATTCAGCTGGCCTTCCAACAGCTCACGTAGGCCTTGCTTTATATCATGGGTGTCGAATGTATCCAAGGTCAGGTCTAAAGCTAATGTTTCCCAACGCACATGGTCATTCGCAGATAAGGTTGTTGTGGAAAATTCTGCCAGTACTTCGGCTACCATCGGTAAGATGTCTGACTTTAAAATCTCGCTAATTTGATCCTTGATTTCATAGGCTGTCTTCTCTTTGGACACCTCAATATCCACGGTTACTTTCTGAATGATATGACGTTGCTCATCAACCATTACCTCTTAGATTTCTAAAAAGTACCGAGAAGTCGCTGAGGTTAACATTCAGCCTTCCTAGATTATTGTTGACCATGCGCAGACGCTCGTCGTCGCTGAGATTAAGACGATTCCCCCGAATCACGGAGCCTCCGCCAGTTGCTCCGTTGGAAGCATTGTCGTTGATGTCATCTTCAAACTGAAAGCGCTGTTCAATGGCGTCGATCAGTCGATCAATACGCGAGGTGTTCAGATTGGGCATACAATTGGTGATCATTTCAAAAATGGCCCAAGCAAATTTCATCAAATTTTCAAAGAACGCTCGATCCTCTTCTGGAATGGCATCATTGGTCCACTCAGGGTTGGAGAAGAGTGTTTCAAATGTATTCAAGGTCACTGCCGCATTTGATGTGAAGTACAAGGACTTATTTTCTGGTTGTGCGTAGAAGTGTGTGATTTCTAACAGTCTATTCACAAATTGCTGCAATACTGGATTATCTGTTGCCAGCGCATCGCTATCATCTACTTTGAATGCTTCGTTGTAGAAATTGATAAAGGCAAAGCTGGAGTCTTCACACTCCACCTTTGAGCGATAGTTTTCATTCAGCGTCAGCACGCAATTAAAGCTGTCGGTGATGGTGTTGGAAATATTCAATCGAACAATGGCTCTATCGAAAGGAGTATCTATGGCACTGGAAGCTATCCAAAAACGTACGTTGGGGTTGTCTTCGCTGCTTTGGATGGGGATTACTTCTTCCGAAATGGGCTCATTACGGCTGGTGAATAACTGAATGTCCCAGTCAAATTCCCAGCCTTGATCGGGCTCATTAGAAGCGCCCAACATATACATAGTGAAATTGTCGTTGATTTGTCTACTTCCATAGAATAGATGACTGTGAGGCATTTCCCCAATCGTGAGGGTTTCTGGGCGCTCTGCTCCGTCCACTACAAAACGGATTGGTGTACCGTAATCGTTGAAGGATGGCGCTATGATCAGGGCGTCACCTAATAGTTGAAGTCCATCGAATTCTTCAGCAAGCTCCAGTCGAGTTCCTGAGGGAAGTACCCGGACGCCTACAGATATATCTTGTCTTCGAATGCGATCTACACACAAGGTGGAGCGCTCGATTTCAAAAATGATTTCCTGTTCAAAAACAATGGTTTCAGCTTCTTCGGTATGGCTACATCGGCCATTTGTGATGGTGAGGGTAGGCGTAACCGAATTTTCGTCATTCACCGGCAAGCGGTAACGATGTCTTGGGTTTTCTTCGGTGGACGTGAAATCGTCGCCAAACTCCCATAAGAAAGTGGCGCCTTCAGGTAATGGCTCTTCGGAAGTTACACTAAATCGAACTTCTGCAAATGGACCTAGATTATCCGTTCCGTAACGCACTTCGCTTCGATTGGCTGTAAATTCAGGCATTCGGTATACGGTGATGCGACAATCAGTGATCTGATCATTAACTCGAAAACGAATTTCTTCCCCTAGAGGAACATCAATATGTGCGGGATCAAAGAAGTAACGATTTCCTTGAAGCACAACTCCGCCAGTTCCAGATTCCACCTCGGCGGTTACCACACCATCTGCAGGTACTACTTCAAAAGCCAAGGGCTGACTGTCGTCATTGAGACACACAAAATCAACTGGTAAACGCAATGAAACGGGCTGTTCTGGTACGATGAAGGCAATAGGCGCACAGTCTGAACAACAATTGTAAGGCAAGGCGAAATCAGCTACTACGGTATACTCCGTGACGTTATCTCTAGGAATGAAAGCAGAGAGGTTGTTCTCGAATGCCGCAGTATCCAATTCTAAAGAAGGACGTAACTCTTCAGCAAAGGCGAGTTCAGCTCTGTTATTTGCAACGATATTTGTCTCTCGTGACGCTTCGTTGGAAGTGATACTCAAGTTAGCGCGCTCCACATTGGTAACAATAGTAGCCTCGCGAACCGCTTCCGCAGAAACCAATCTTGAAAAATCACGTTTAGGACGAGTTCTTCCCTTATAAACCAATACAAAAGTACCGCCCTTAGGTACTCCGGCCATATGTTCGAGGCCAGGATGTTTCTCTACGAATTTAGACAGTAGTTTATTCTCTAAAATTTCGAGCTTGCGTTTTTGGATTTCTTTCAGCAATACCTGCATTTTCTTCGCTGCGCAGCAGTTCACAGATAATTGGTTCAGTAACAAGGCATATTGACCTTCAAAACCGAAGAATTCTCGATTGCTGTTGGAGAAATGATTGCTCTGTGAGAAGTATTTTTTAGCGCGTTCAACTTCTTGACAGAGACGCTTCATGGCCGCGTCATAATTCTGGATACGCGCTTCGGTAATTTCTGCAATGTTGGCAGGAATGAAATGGGTTGCATAGCGATCGTAGGCAATCATTTTCACAGGAATGTCGGCACCAACCACTTTAGCATCATCTTCCCACGCCTGGTAATCAGCATTGGCCTCTAACACCCTCATCGTATTGCGAATTACTTCTTCGGCGGGTGCGTTTGGACTTTCGGTGATCATTCGGTTCACCAAACCTCCTAGAACATCTTCATCCTTGTATAGATTATCCACGATGGTGGTATCTACAAAATAGGTATTGTCAAAACAAGCGGTGTAGGCGTTGAAGCTTCTGAATTCTTGAGCTTCGAAAGCAGCGCGATTGAGGGCAAAGTTGGCTACTTCGGCTTCAAAAACAGCAGTATCGTTTAAGCGTCGGTAATACTTGTTGAAGTAGGGTTGGAAAATACTGAATCCAGAGAAGAACGCGGCTACACTAGCATTCAGACAGTCTTGCTCTGCCTTCCATGCTTTGAGTACGGCGTTTAGGTCGTCAAAATGACATTTGTAATCGTCGATATCAATACCGGTTAGGGTTTCTTCAATACTGAGCGCTTTTACATCAAAAGCCAGTCCTTTGGTGGTTTTAATGCGATCTATATCTCGAATGGCAGTACGATAGTCTTTTCCTAAATGGCCTTCAATTCTGAAAAAATCTTTGTGATCAATATTATAATCCAGAGGATTTTGAACGGCATTTCGGGAGGAAAGATTCTCGCGGTGATACGCCATATTTTCGTCCTCTTTATAACGATGCGCCAAGTAGTAAGACCATTGGCTGACCAAACTTTGAGAGGTGCGATAGTAATAGGGAATAGCGCGCTTACTCAGAATGCGATCATAGTCCAATGAGGGCGTGATCTTGATGAGCGTTCGCCCAGAGATGCTGATCTGATATTCCTGCAAGATCA
>CAWUKP010000035.1:0-13707 GCA_963922975.1 uncultured Spongiivirga sp.
CCGCTGCGGAATTCGCCAAAGAAAAAGGTATTGCCGTTAAAGCCGGGAACGTACTTTCATCCGACGAGTTTTACGAAGACGATCCAAAAGCATTCGAACTCTGGGCCAGTTACGGTGTGCTATGTGTTGAAATGGAGGCTGCTGGGCTGTACACAGTGGCTGCAAAATACGGCATTCAGGCGCTAGCTATTTTGACCATTTCTGACAGTTTGGTTTCTGGTGAAAGAACCACAGCCGACGAGCGCGAAACTACGTTTCGAGAAATGATCGATATCGCCTTGCACATCGCTTGATCTCCTTACGCGATCAAACTACCAAAGGGCGATTCTTCCAGAATCATACGCACAATCATCGGTAGTTCAGACTGCATTCGTTTGGGCGAGCTGAAATTCTTTGAGACCGAACCTTGCCAGACTACCTGGTTCTTCGCCAAGTCGGTAGCATAGAGAACGATGGTGTGTTCGGTATAATTAAGTGTCTCAATCTTACAATTCGGCCAATAATCAACTTCGCCTTCGTCGTAACAGTTTCTAAGCTCCAAGGTTTCCTCAGAAATTAAAATCTTAAATCCGATTTGTAGGTTGGCCTGGTCTTCCAAACGATAGCCATTCTTTTGTAATTCCTCTGCAACAGAATTGAAGAGAAGTTCGCGACTTTCTATATTGTCATAGTCTGGGTATTCAGTATTGGTGATCACCAGGTCTTCTTTACAGACCACCACCGTTTTAAAGTCGTCAAATTGAACGGTTGGATCTTGATCAGATATTACTTTTGCAGTGCCGCACGCAACCAGTGTAAGCAGCGTACAGGTAGCGATGAATTTGTTGAGTGTTTTCATGGATTCTTGGTTGAAATTCTTTGTACTTTCTTGTTTTCTATCATGATGTCCGAAACCAAGGTGAAAATGGTGCGTTTCAGATCTCTGAAGTCGTCGAAAAAGGCATTCAGGCATTGCATATACCAACGATGATTCTCCTTTACCTGAGCTTCTTCTCGCGGTTGATTGATGCCATCCAATAGCAGTTCCAATTGATTGTTGTGCATTTTGATGCGCATGGAGGTGTCAAGTGCTATGTTCTTCGTTTCGGTGATCTGCTTGACCAGCCGTGTCGATTTATGATACAATCGTTTGGACGTCAAGGTCGCGAAGTGCTTTTCTAACAAATGCTCCAAAAAGGTCAATTCATCTTGAATGAAATGAAGTTCGGAAAGCCATCTGAGTGCATCCGCGTGCATTTCGTCGGCGCTGCGCCAAGTCTTTAACTGAAAAGTGGCCTTGGTTTTCATGACAGTCTGTTTTAAAGTTTCGCTTTGCTGAAAGAGGGAAGAGCCCAACTGAAGACTCTTCCCGTGTACTTTTAAGAAACCGCTATCTTTCGAGGGGTGTACTTTTGATCTACTTCTTTCTTTTGAAGAACTAGACGCAAAATACCATCTTCGTAGTGAGCCTTCACCTCCTCTTCTATGACATTTTTAGGGAGAAGCAACGATCGCTTGAAGGAGTTAAAATTGAACTCTTTTCTAGTGAAATTATCTTCTTGCTCCTCTTTTTCTAGCGTTTTCTCTGCGCTAATGTTCAGGTAGCCATCGTCGATAGAGATGTTGAAGTCTTCCTTCGATAGACCAGGTGCGGCAACCTCCAGATCGAAGGCCTCCTCGGTTTCCTTAATGTTCAATGCTGGTTTGTTCATCACATGCTTGGCCCAAAATTCATCGGAAAAGAAATCATCTGTATCCAGAAAGTTGGAAAGCTCTGAACTAAACCAAGGCAATCGGTTCTTGAATTTAATCAATGACATAGCTATTGGTTTTAATTAAACTTGGGTTCCACTCTTTTTAAAGTTACCCTAACCAACGCTAAAAAAGAATGACAAAAGTCATTGATAACCAGCCATTCAGCAGTTATTGTTCAATGCTTTGTACTTGAAGAGAAATAAGTTCGTTTTGTTGAAAGACCACCTCGATTTCGATAGGATTGCAGCACACCTCGCAGTCTTCGATATAGGTTTGTGAAATGGAAGGATCTAAGAGCATCGAAATCTCTTCCCAGCAATACGGACATTGAAAAAAATGCTCTTCCATCTTAAAAGTCTACGTTCAACAACTGACCGCTTACCTGTAACAGTTGTAGTTCTGCTAGTTTTGCGGTGTACTTCGCCTGGCTCTTAGCCAACTCAGCATTCAGCAAGTTCAACTGCGCCTGTCGAAATTCGATGGAAGTTACTTGGCCTAATTTATAGCGTTCGTTGCTACGATTGAAGTTATTCTGATTGGTCTGCAGATTCTTTTCCTGTACGGCTAAAACATACCGCGCATTTTGATAAGCATCCCAAGCATTGGCCAGATCACGTTCTACCTCTAATACAATCTGTTGCTGCTGCAACTCTTGATTTTCAAGGCCAATCTTTACATTTCTGGCATTGTTGAAGGTGGTTCCGCCGTCAAAAAGATTCCAGCTAAGATTGATGCCCCCAGAAAATCCTGAAGTCGAATTCTGAATCACAAAAGCGAGTGGATTGTTATTGGACGATTCGTTCCAGCCGTAGGAACCTGTCAATCCGATGGTTGGTAAAAAGCCTCCCTTCGCCGACTTAATAGTAAGATCCGCAATTTTCATGTTACGCTGGGCCGCTAATAAACGTACGTTGTTGGAGGAAGCAGTGTTTCTGTATGCTTCCAAAGACAATTCTGGAATAAAGGCCACCAAAGTATCGACGTCGTAAAGGGCTTCCAGATTCTCATTCATGATCAAATTCAGATCACGCTTGGTATTGCGCAGCAGTTGTTGCGCATTCAGTAAATTAATACTGTCGGTGTTGACGTCTACTTCAGCGTTCAAAACGTCTAGACCTGTATTTTGACCATACTCAAACTGATAGCGAGCCCTACGTTCGCGTTGTTTAGAGATGTCTAAGGCTTGCTGTAAAGTTTTGACATTCTCGGCCAAGCGAGCTACTTCATAATACACCGAAAACAATTGGAGCAGCGTCGTCTCGATGGTTTCTCGCGCCTGTAACTCACTCAAATTGTATTCTTCTCTCAAACGCTTGTAATCGTAATACCTTCCCAAACCATCAAAAAGGGTATAATTTAAGTTGATGGAGGCATTGTAGCGACGAGTTTCTACACCTTCAGCTGTTCTGCTCTCGCCGTTTGCTAATTGTCCTTCCGTATTCTGACGATCAAGAGAACCGCCAGCATTGCCCGTTACGCTTGGTAAATATCCACTATTGAATACCGAGGCGTTATTCTCCGCAATTTCATTGTTATTATTAGCAATCTGAATGCCCAGATTTTGCTCCAACGTTTTGGCGATGGCTTGTTCTTTGGTCAATATTTGTCCGTGCATAACTAACGTACCACCAAAGAGTACAATGGTTAGTAAGGCCTTTCTATACTGCATGCTCGACCTCTTTTTGTTCAATGATAGCGCGTTCTACTTCTTCCTTACTCACTTTTTTTCCACTGATGAGCCACTTGCTTTCTTTTTTGAAGGAATTACTGAACGCCAAAAGCACCGGAAGCATCAATAGTGTTAAGAAAGTAGCAAACCCGATGCCGTACGCAATGGAGATGGCCATCGGTTTTAAGAATTGCGCCTGTCTACTCTTTTCAAAAATAAGCGGGGCCAAACCTGCAATGGTGGTCAGCGAAGTGAGAAAGATAGCTCGAAAACGAGAGCGCCCGGCTTGGTACAGCGCTTCATCGAAGACCATGCCTTCTTTGAGATAACTGTTGAACTTGCTAATCAGCACAAGCCCGTCGTTCACCATAATTCCAATCAAGGCGATAATACCCAGCAGTGAAAGAGCATTGATCGGAAAACCATGTATCCAGTGCCCCCAGCCAACAGCCACCAAACTAAACGGAATCATGAGCAACAAAAGTAACGGCTGACTGTAACTCCTGAACGTAAAAGCAATGGTCGCGTAGATTAAAAAGATAATTACTGGAAACACCCTTCCGGCGGAACTCGATAAGCGCGCAGCTTCTCGGTTTTGCCCTTCATAGGAGGCGGCAAGCGAAGGGTATTTCGATTGTAGCTTGGGCATCAAATTGGTTTGAATATCTTCCAGAATATCGGTGGCACTTTGACTCGGATCTTTAAGATCTGCCGATATCTGTATTTCTCGGCGCCCTTCCAAGTGATTGATCGCCACATCACCACGTTCAATAGAATAGACAGCAATTTCTCTTAACGGAATACGTTCGCCAGAAGGCGTGGCAATACGCATTTCATCCAAATCATTGATAGAGGCACGATTGTTCTCGTCATAACGTACCCACACGCGAATTTCATCTTGCCCTCGTTGGAAACGCTGCGCTTGAAATCCGAAGAAACCAGCCCGCACCTGATTCATGACCGTGCGAAGATCTAATCCCAGCAAATAAGCGCTCTCCTTTAGCTGTAACTTGATTTCTTTAATTCCTGCGGGATCATTATCAGTGACATCCGTGAGCAACGGATTTTTCTCCAGCATTTCCTTGAGCTCCCGTTTCGCACTCTTTAATTCCTCAATATTGTTACTCAGTAAAGAAACCGAAACAGGACTGCCCCCAAAATTGCCACCAGAACCAAAAACGAGGCGTTCGGTACCAAACACTGGGCCTACTTTTTCTCGTAGCCTGTTCGCTACCAAGGCAGAGTTGATCTCGTCCGGACGCTCTTCACCGGGCAATAAATTGATTTGCAAGCTGGCGTTGGCCGACCCTGGCCCTACTGTCTTTTCGATGTTCTCGAATAAAATTTTTCCAGAGCCAGATAAGTACTCTTCGGTCAATTCTTCATTGACCAATAGTGCCTTTTCTTCAATGAAGTCAATGATAGAATCTGTGATTTTTACGTTGGTTCCTCTAGGCATGCCTAAATCGACTGAAACTCGATCACTGGCAATTCTGGGGAAGATGGTCACCCCAATAATACCACCACCTATCGACCCGAAGGTTAGAATTAGGAGCACCGCAAAGATGGCGAAGGTAAAGATCTTGTTTTTAAGCGCGAATTTAAGCGCGGGGCTGTAGGATCGATCCCGCATAAAGGTCATGATGCGATCGCCCAAAGCATTGATGGCACGCATTTGAGCAAAGAATTTTCCCATGACGGTAGTTGGTTCCTTCTTTTTTCGCGATAAAGCCTTAGAATGCGCTAAATGGGCAGGTAAGATGATGAGCGCTTCCACCAATGAGACCGTCAATGTTAGGATTACGATGGTCGATACTTCACTGAAGAACTCACCAATTCTACTTTCCAAAAACAGGAAAGTGGAAAAAGCCAGTAAAGTGGTGACAATCGCAGAAACAATAGGCGGAATCACCTCCATCGTACCGTCAATAGCCGCTTGAACAGGTTTCTTTCCTTTTTCATAGTGCTGATAGATATTTTCAGCAATAACGATACCGTCGTCTACCAAAATTCCGATAACGATGATCATCCCGAAAAGAGATAGTACATTAATAGTGACGTCAAACTGACCTGCGAAAATGAACATTCCCAAAAACGAAATAGGCAAACCGAAAGCCACCCAAAAGGCCAGACGCGTATTTAGAAACAAGGAAAGAAATGCCAAGACGAGAATAATTCCGATAACGGCATTTTCAGCAAGAAGTTTGGTGCGTTGGTTCAGGGTAATCGACAAGTCGCGCACCACATTCAACTGCACATTGGAATATTTTTGATTAAACTCTTCAATGTATTCTTTGACCGAATCGGCGGCGGAGATCAAATCTTCATTATTAGTACTGGTAATGGTAGTGGTAATGGCTAAATCTCCGTCGAAATAATATGAATTGGGCGTTTCAGAGAAGCGATCCCGAACCACGGCTACATCTTTCAAACGGATGATCGTACCATCAGCATTGGCGCGAATGATCAAATTAGATAGCTCATCACCGTAGTACGAACGATTGTTTGCCCGAATCAGGTACTCTTCGGCCACCGTTTTGATATTACCCCCCGTGACCAAAATATTGGCGTTGGTGACCGCCTGAGCTACTTCGGCAAACGTGAGGTTATAGGCCAATAACTCGTCTTCATTTACCGCAATCTCAATCTCTTCATCTGGATAGCCACTCACTTCAATCTGAGAAATACCTTCAATGGTTCGCAATTCGTTTTCGATTTGTCGCCCAATCTGTTTAAGTGTTGCCAAGGGAATCTTATCACCACTAACGGCAAAGCTGATGGTCTGTCGTACTTCTTCGCGCTTTGCAACCACAAGCGGTTCCATTCCCGTTGGAAAAGAAGGTACACGGTCGACCGCGTTCTTTACTTCCAACAACATGAAGTCGATGTTCTCACCTTTCTCAATTTCCACCGTGATACTCCCAGAATTCTCCTGTGAGGAGGAGGTAACGCGCTCAATACCCGGTAATCCTTTTAAATTGTCTTCAATCTTAAGCACCACCCCTTCCTCAATCTCTTGAGGTGAAGCGCCTGGATAGGTAATATTCACGTTGATGATCTTGGAATCGACCAACGGAAAGAAAGACGAGCGTAGCGACAAAGCACCCACAATTCCAAAACCAAAAAAAGCGATGATTAACACATTGACCGCCACATGGTATTTGATGAAGTATGCAATGATGTTTCTCATGGCTGCGCAGCAGTTTCTGCAGTGTTTTCTGTGACGATTTCAACGGCCATACCTGGGTAGGCCCCTGCCAAGGGTTTCGCTAAAATCTTGGTGCCGTTGGGCACTCCCTTGATCACTACATTTTTATCCGTAAAGAAGACGGTTTCTACCGGCATGGCGTTTAAGATGGTATCATTGACCACGTAAAACAGTTCATTGTCTTGTTGCAACAGGCTTCGGGAAATCTGAATGGCGTTCTCTTCGTTTTTGGCGGAAAGCGAAGCGCGTAAAAACATGCCTTCTTTGAGAGTTGAATTCTGAACTTCCACAAAAGCACTTACCGTTTGTGAGGCAGCATCTACCTACGCATTGACACGAATCACCTTGCCTTGGTAGGTAGCAGTTCCTTCTAAATTTTTAAGCGCCACAGGTTCGTTCACCTTCAAGAGATAGCTGTATTCCGAAGGAATAGCCACCTGCAATTCGTAAGTACCTGTGTTGATGTATGTTCCTAATTTTTGACCACTTCGAATTAAGGTGCCTTCAGTAACAAGCGCTTCCGTCAAAGTGCCCGAAAAAGGAGCGCGTAGAGCGTACTTGGATAAGCGTTCCTCTAGATTTTTGACATTGTAGTACGTGCTGTATACATTTCTACCCGTAACGAAAAACTTTTCCTGATCAGAGCCCGCCTGCGGTAAAGGAGGGGTGCTTTTGGAAATATCGTAGGCAGCGAGGTATTGTTGCCATTTAGGGTATACTTCGGGATAGTCGAGCCGCAGATCGGGCATCATCCCGCTGATTAAATTGTATAAATTGCTTTTGGCGGCTTGCACTGAGGCTCTGTATTCGCTTGCATCTAATTGCAGTAATACTTCGCCCTGGCGATAGTTCTGTCCTGCTTTGAAGGGCTTACTTGTATAGCGAAAAACTCCCTGAACTTCGCTGAATAACTCAATGCGCCTTTGCGCAGTTAATCGGCCATTTGACTCAATAACAATAGGCACAGTTCCGTTTTGTACTTCTTGCACGAAAACCGCCTTCACCACCTTATTTGCTCTAGGTTTAGGTTTCTTCTTGTTATCGATAAGAGTCTTCGCTACAAATACGGCTCCGGCCATAAGCGCTACGCCTACAACGGCCAAAATAGCTTTGCGCATGTTGATGTGGTTAGTGAATTACACTACAAAGCTATCCAATTGCGAGTGCTGTTTCGTTAAATTATTCCTAAATATAATTGAACAGAATTAGCTGGTCTCAAGGCCCTCCAGTTCCAAATGTAAGGTTTCCCAGCGGTCCATTAATGCTGCCAATTGGTCTTTCTTGGACTGGTAATTGTCAAAAAAATCAGGTTGTGCCACAAGGGCGTCGTAATTAATGGTCAGTTCTACGTCAATCTCAGCGATTTCACGTTCCAAGTCTGAAATCTGAGTTTCTGTCTTACTTAAGCGATTTTTAATTTTTTTGACCTGCTTTTGCTGTTCATAGGACTGGTTTCCTGAATTTTTCTTGGTACTTGCCTCCTTTTCGGTTTTTTCGATATCGCGTAAGTACTCAAGGTTACGTTGCTCTAGGTAGAAATTAATATCACCCAAATACTCCTTGACTTTGTGATCCTTGAATTCGTAGACTTTGTTGGTCAATCCCTGTAAAAACTCGCGATCGTGCGATACTAAGATGAGCGTTCCTTCAAAACCTTGAAGGGCTTTTTTCAATACATTTTTAGACTGGATATCCAAGTGATTGGTGGGCTCATCCATAATGAGCACGTTGAAAGGCTGGAGCATTAGTTTGGCCAGTGCCAATCGATTTCGTTCACCTCCAGAAAGTACTTTTACCTTCTTTTCTACTTCATCACCACGGAATAAGAACGAGCCCAGAATATCGCGTACTTGCGTGCGATTGTTTTCATTAGCCGCATCAATGATGGTCTCCTCTACCGTCTTCTTCCCATCTAGGTATTCGGCCTGGTTTTGGGCGAAGTAGCCCACTTGCACATTGTGGCCCAATTTCAAATCTCCGTTAAAAGGAATTTCACTGATGATCATTTTGGCCAAGGTTGTTTTTCCTTGACCATTTTGACCAACAAACGCAATTTTTGATCCTCTTTCTACCAAAAGATCAACCTGATTAAGCACTTCCTTGTCGCCGTAATTTTTTGACAAGTTTTTCCCCTCAAGAACTACTTTCCCAGGCTGTACGCTTATTTGAAAGCGAACGTTCATCACGGCATTGTCTTGCTCATCCACTTCCATGCGCTCCATCCGCTCAAGCTTCTTGATCAGAGATTGCGCCATGGTAGCCTTACTCGCCTTGGCCCGAAATTTTTCGATCAATTTTTCGGTATGCTCAATATGTTTGTCTTGATTTTTCTTGGTGGCTAATTGCTGCTCACGAATTTCTTGACGGAGTTGTAAAAACTGAGTATAGGGCTTGTTGTAATCGTAAATTCTTCCCAAAGAGATTTCAATCGTTCTATTGGTCACATTGTCTAAGAACATCTTGTCGTGCGAAACGATCACGATGACGCCCGGAAAACTTTTCAGAAACTGTTCTAGCCAAATAATCGACTCAATGTCGAGGTGGTTCGTAGGTTCGTCAAGGAGAAGAATATCATTCTTTTGTAATAGGAGTTTGGCCAATTCAATACGCATGCGCCACCCACCGGAAAAGGTGTCGGTCAATTTATTGAAGTCTTCACGCTTGAAGCCCAATCCCTGTAGTACTTTTTCCGTATCTCCTTGATAATTGTACCCTCCTAAGATTTCATATCGATGGGTTACCTCATTGAGATCTACCATCAACTGATGATAGGCGTCACTTTCATAGTCGGTTCGTTCGGCCAATTGCTGATTGATCTTTTCTAGCCTTATTTCTAGCTTTTTTATATCGACAAAGGCCTCGTAGGCTTCTTCGAGGACGGTTCTACCGTGAACGAAATCTATATCTTGCCTCAGAAAGCCAATCTGGCGTTCTTTTTCCAAGGCTACTTCTCCTGCAGAAGCTTCTTGATCCTTTGCTAGGATACGAAGCATGGTGGACTTCCCTGCGCCATTCTTTCCAATTAAACCCACACGATCGCCTGGCGTTAATCTGAAAGAAATATCATCGAATAACAATTCTCCACCAAACGATACCGAAACCCTATTTACACTTAACATCTGCTCTGCTACTTTAGTTGCAAAGATTGCTTTTTGATTAAATATCTTTGCAGCTCCAAAACTAGTTAAATGTTAAAAAAGGGAACCAAACTCTACAGTATTTTAACAGGAAGTTGTCCGAAGTGCCATGAAGATCCGATGTATCAAAATAAAAATCCCTACGTCCTATCGGATACCTTGAAGATGCATGAGCAATGCAGTCATTGCGGCACCAAATACAAAATAGAACCTTCCTTTTTTTATGGAGCCATGTATGTCAGTTACGGCGTAGGTATCGCCTTCGGGGTGGCCGCCTTTGTGATTTCGTATCTTTTTTTAGGCACTTCTTTGAAGATTGCCTTTATAGCCATTGTAGCAACCTTAATGGTGTTTTTTCCAATTATACTACGCCTTTCTCGAAACATTTGGATCAACTTGTTTATGAAATACGACAAAGCGTTGGCTAAGAAGTAATTTTCAAAACTGACCCTTCATAAAAGCCTATACTTATCTTTTTGGTTCCTTCCCCTGTTGAGGGGAAGGTGTCACATCACGGATGTGACGGAAGGGGTAGAACGATTTGTTTGGAACTGTGAGAGAAGCTAAAAGGTATATTATTCACCCGTTCCGTTACCGACACTTTGGTCGGTACCACCTTTCCCTTGAAAGGGAAATGAGTTTACAAAGTACTTCTTCTTAAAACGCCCAATATCGACTTCTTCAGAAAGTGGTGAGTTATTTTCGATATAGTCATATAATTCTTTCGCCATGGTGGGTGCAATCATAACGCCTCGAGAACCCATACCATTCAAAACATAGAAGCGCTTCAATTCAGGATGTTGACCCACAAGAGGACGGCGGTCGGTAACGGTGGGTCGAACGCCAGCTTGATGATTGACTACTTCAAAATCGCAGCGCAGAAATGTTCTCAATTTGGTCAGTAACTCTTCTTTTGCTTCTTGAGTGGGCGTATTAGTCTTGTCTTTCCATTTGTAGGTAGCACCAATGCGATAAAGGTCATTTCCTAGGGGAATAATAAACACGGAGGACTTGATCACATTGTCTAACTTCAAGTCCGGCGCTTTGATGGTCAGCAATTCCCCTTTGGTACCTTTTAAGGGAAGGTAATTAAAGAAGGGATTATTCTTGAGTCCAAAACCTTCGCAGAAAACAAGCTGTTGGTAGTGCGTTCCTTCACATTCGACACTGGTATCGGTGTGGATGAGGCTTTGGTAATCTACCGATCGTTTGCTATAGTCAAAGTTTTGTTGGAGATAGCTTCGATAGGCGTTCAGTAAAGTTCTGGTATCTACACGGCCTGTCTGTTTCACCTCGCCATAGCCGTAATGACTTTCAACGTGGTCAAACTGATGTTTTGATATTTCGGGGGCTAGAAATTCTTCAAGAATGGGTTTATCTGAAGCGTCGTACCAGTTGTTTTGTTCTTCCACAGAAATAAATCTGCGAAATACAGGCACTTTGTAATCGAAAGTTTTCTGAAGCTTTTCTTCCAGTCTTTCGTAGAAAGGAATTCCGGCGATTTGTCGCTGTGCGTCCCAGGCTGGAGTGAAACGCTTTAGGATGACGGGATTGTAAAGACCTCCAGCCACTTGTGAAGACTGCTGTGAATCATCTTCGTACACCACAAATGTTTTTCCATGGCGAATGAGTTGCTCACAAAAGGCGAGGCCTGCCAAGCCCAAACCGACCACCAGATAGTCTTTCATACTGCAAAGGTAGGTAAAGGGCAGAAAAAAATCGCCTGTCTTTCAACAGGCGATTTTCAGTAGTGAAGACTCAATTAGTAGCTCCACATATCTTGTTCAAAATCACGGATGCGTGTCTTGATACGATCTGATTCAAGCAATTGCAACAGGGCATTCTCTTGAATATAGTCTACCACGTTACGGTCTCCATAGACGTTATCCTCTCGGTAAATCACGGCACTGAATCGCCTAGAGTTTAGCAAGTGGTCGTACGATATGGGTAATGCCGAATTGCGGTTGTTGAATACTTTTGATTCGTGCAAGATTTCACGTGAACTTGGGAACCATACCCAGAAAAGTTCTACTAGATAATCGTCTGAGTTACCATCGTCGATGAAGTTCACATCGGGTGCTACGGGAGCAATTCCCAATAAACGATACTTCATTTCGCCTTGGCGCTTGTCGAAGTACCACACCCCTTTGATGCGGTATTCTTCGATATCAGCAGCAGACAATTCTCTAATGTCAATGTACTCTGCAGAAACATCTTCTCCTGCATTTAGTTGCTCGTAACCAAGGTCTAATGTATCGACCTTCTTGAGTGCAGCTTGTACATCAGCTAACGTTCTCTTCTCAGTAAAATAAGAATCAGCGTAGACGTGTTCGATGCTTCCGTTTCTAATGTTCTCCATCAATACTTGATACAAAGATCTTCGATTGGCATCGATACCAATAGTATCGGTTGGATAGTAATACGGAAAGTTCAAACGTTCGTCTAGGTCAATCTTCTCCCAAACGGTCTTAGACCACAGCACATCTCTGTCATCTACGTAACCGTAGTCTAGCGGTTCATCGTTGTCCGCAGCAACTTGCTCTTCTGTTTTAACTCCAATATCCTCAGGAGTCTTCGCATTTAGCAGGTTAGACTGCGCCCAACCAAATGATGCAAATGATGCTACCAACGCTGTGATTATAAAACCTTTTGTATTCATGATCTTGAAAATACTTAGTTCTTAATTTGTAATTTCAATTGTTACTGGCGATACTTTCTTAGGTCTTGTAGAACTTCCTACGATAGACGTAGTTAGGTCAAAAACCTGAACGATATCTCCTCTTTTAGCACGTTGAAGTGCTGACTTTGCTCTACTGTCAAGTCTTCTACCGTTTACCTTGATAGTTGGCTGTCCTGGTACTTTGAATTTGAATGAGCTCACCGCAAGGTTGATATCAAAATCGAAGTCTTCTAGGATGGCACCAATGGTAGCAATAGACAAGTTATTACGTGACATTTTTGTAGAACCAGCTTCACCTCTTACGGTAGCCACAGGTCTTGGAATGTCCTTGATACGGAAAGTAACACCGTTGCTAATACGCTGACCGTCAGGCAAGGTACCAGAAGCATTGATACGTACTTCACGACCTTGTTTTGGACGCATTACGTACTTGCTACCAGATACTCTGCGTAAACCAGCAGCACTCGCTGACACATTGTTATCAGGAACACCAGGAATCGATACTGTGATTGGGTTGTCTACCCCACGGTACACTACGTTCATTTTATCAGCAGAAATAACGGCTGCATTTGGCTTTGTGATCGTAGCAAACGTCTGCGCTACTGGTACTTCGATGTCTTCACCGTCTTGAGAGAAGATCAACTTCCCTTCAATCTTGTGATCACCGGCTCTTCCAGCATTCACTTTTAGTTTTACTTGACCACCTTCCATGGTAAAATCTTTTCCTTCCTCTAGCTTACGACCATCCAAAGTCAATTCAACTTTGTTTGGCTTTGTAGAGTTATCTGTTCTACCAAGAACGATGTTTCCATCGAACGTCTCACCAGTGTAGTAGGCTGACTTGGGCTGCTGAAGAAGTGTTGAGTAGTTCTTCATAGAGATTTCCTCTTTCAACTTCCCACCGAGCATGGCGTTCAAGATTTCTTCTTCTGTAGTCTTTACATCCGCTTTCATCTGAACCACACGGTTGGTAGAAGCCACAGATGGGAAACCTTTGAAGTTGTACTCTAACCAGTCGATTTTTTTACCATCGCGGTTTTCAGCTTTTCCGTCTTCACCACCAGTTTCAAAACGCTCGTTGACTTCGGTAGCAATCTCTTGGAAATCTTTACCTACGATATCAGCTACTTCATTGCGATATTTCTCAATCGCCTCCACAAACGCTTGTCCTTCTGGGGTATATCCACCACCTTGGAAAAGGTAGGTATCTAAGTCATCAGCACTATCCTGCACTTGGTAATCGTTTGCTGCGATCTTTCCTTCTGCAATAGCAGGATTG
>CAWUKP010000036.1:0-13700 GCA_963922975.1 uncultured Spongiivirga sp.
AAACACAGTACGGATTTGGCCATAGAAAAACCCTCATTTGGGCAGAATTTTCGATACCTTCTGGGGTATCAGATGAACTACATGTACTGGCGTTACTTCATGTGGAACTTTGTGGGGCGTCAAAATGATGTGCAGGGCAACTGGAATCCGCTCAATGGTAATTGGATCAGTGGCATTCCTTTTGTCGATAAAATTCTTACAGGTAATCAATCTGAAATTTCTACGGATATAGCAAACAACAAAGCCCGCAATACTTACTTCTTCCTACCCCTGATTGTTGGGCTCTTCGGACTGGTCTTTGCCTTTCGTCAAAACATTAAATGGTTCTGGGTGCTGTTGGTGCTGTTTCTATTCACCGGCTTGGCTTTGAAAGTATATCTCAATGAACGTCCTTTTGAACCGAGAGAACGAGATTATGCCTTAGTGGGTTCGTTTTACGCCTTTTCTATTTTTATTGGGATTGGTGTTTATGCGCTATACACAGAGGTGAAGCGCTTGCTCTCTTCAAAGATTGCGGCTCCTCTTGTCAGTGTCCTTGCCCTTTTGGCGGTACCTGTCTTGATGGGATATCAAAACTGGGACGATCACGATCGTTCTGATCGGTATACGGCGCAATCGATGGCTAAGGCCTATTTAGACTCTTGCCAAGAAAATGCGATCATTTTCACCATTGGCGACAACGACACATTCGCTCTATGGTATGCACAAGACATTGAAGAGTATCGTACCGATGTACGCACCATCAACACCAGTTTGTTGGCCACCGATTGGTACATTGATCAAATGAAGCGCAAAACCTATGAAAGCGACCCCGTGCCTTCACAATTACAGCACTATCAATACGCCTGGGGTGTGAATGATTACATCAAATATCAGCCTGTGAAAGGCCTTGATACGGTGCGTTGGGATATAAAAAAGTTCATGGATTGGGTTACTAGCGACAATCCAGGAACTCGTTTTGGAAACCTCGTAAAGCGTATGGGCGACGATCCCAATGCATATCCCAGAAGCTATCGCAATTTGATCTACTACCCTACACATAAGATTCGGGTTCCTGTGAACAAAGAAAATGTACTGAAGTATGGCATTGTAGATCCTAAGGACGCGGATAAGATTGTTGACTATATAGATATTGACCTTCCAAAATCGGTTATCGGCAAAAATCGTTTAATGATGCTCGATATCCTTGCCAACAACGATTGGAAACGTCCTATTTACTTTACAGGAGGGAGTTATTCGGCAGATGAATACATGTGGATGAAAGACTATTTGCAGTTGGATGGCCTTACTTTCAAACTGGTGCCCATCAAAACTCCGGTAGACAAAAACAATCCTTATGAAATGGGTCGTATTGATAGCGATCGCATGTATGATATCGTGATGAAATGGGATTGGGGAAATTCAGAGAACCCAGATATTTATCACGATCCTGAAACGCGAAAAAACAGTATTTCCTATCGAGGCAATCTTGCTCGTTTGGCGGAAACTCTGATGCGCGAAGGAAAAAATGATAAAGCTAAAAAGGTGATTGATCTGGCCATGGAAAAAATGCCCGTAGCCTATTTTGGTTACTACACCCTAGTCGAACCCTTTGTAATTGGGTATTACAACCTTGGAGAGACGGAACGCGCTCGAGAGGTATATCGAGAATTGGCAGTAAAGCACCAAGAAAAACTACGATATTACGGAAGCCTCGATGTAGACAGGCAACGACAGATTGGTGAGGACATCGTCACAGATGCAGCACGTTATTTAGGTCTTATCGATATCCTCATTGCAGAAAAAGACACAACCCTACTTGAATCAGAGTTGGATGCCTATGCCGAACTGACAAAACCTCTCAAACACCTTTTTGGTGAATATGATTACTTCACTTTTCTCGAAGACCATGTAAGTGCCTATTACATTGCTGGAAATCAGGAAAAAGCACGTACACTGTACGAACAAATTGGAGAACAATACAGTAATCGTCTTCAGTTTTTAGGTGGTTTGGACCCTGAGCAACAAGTACAATTTAGCAGTAACATCCTTCGGGAGATTGAAGATTATCGAGGACTCATTGATCGGGTAGTTGTTTATGATGATACCATATACGGCAAGCAGCAAGCGGAGCGTTTCAACCAGAATATTAAGATATTTGAAAGAGTATTCGGGCAGCAAGAGGAAGATTCCATTCCGTTAGAAGAATAAAGCTATGAATTTCATTCTTCCCAAAACGCCTTGGCTGCTTAAGCGGTCCTTTCAAAAATTTCACTGGGAAGTTCCTACCTCAGAGCGAAAACTCTACCTCACCTTTGATGATGGTCCCACGCCTGAAATCACACAAGAAACATTAGAAATTCTCGAAGCGCACAACGCGAAAGCCACTTTTTTTTGTATTGGCAACAATGTGGAAAAACATCCCGACACTCTTCAAAAGGTAGCAGCTAAAGGACACGCAATAGGCAACCACACCCACAATCATCTCAATGGCTGGAAAACGGATAACAAACTATACGTTGACAATACGTTGCAGGCCGAAGATCAGCTTGCAGCATTTAGCGTAAATCCAGACCGCCTATTTCGCCCACCCTACGGCAAAATTTCCCCTAAACAAGGAAAACTCCTAAGATCGAAAGGCTATCAAATTGTAATGTGGGATGTAGTAACCATCGACTGGCTTCCAGAAACCAGTCCAGAGCAGTGCTTGCAGTATGTGCTAGAGTATGCGAAAGCTGGAAGTATCGTGGTATTTCACGATAGTGTTAAGGCTTCTAAAAACATGCTGTATGCTTTGCCAAGGGTATTAGACCACTTTTCAGAAAAAGGCTATACGTTTGAAAAGATTAGCGCTGATATTCTTGCATCAAACCAATAAGAGTATTGGCGTCCAACTCGCCACTTTGACGCCAAACCATTTCCCCATTTTTGTAGATCATCAAAGTAGGTAGTCCTTTGATGCGTAGCGCTTCTGCAAGTTCTTGATTTTTATCTACATCAATCTTAATGACTTTACCTTTATCGCCTACAGCAGCGGCTACATCTCGCAAAACTGGATGCATGGCAGTAGATTGGTCGTTCCAGTCGGTGTAGAAGTCTAATAAGATGGGCAGCTCTCCGCCGATCAATTCACCAAATTTTGACATAGTCTCAGTGGTTTATGGCTAAATGCGCTATACAAATGTACTATTTTCTCGCAATTATGCGGGTTTCGGGCCCTTTTTCAACTCGATCACTGAAATCTCTGGCCAGATACCAACGCGACCAGGATAACCGATATATCCAAATCCGCGGTTTACATTGATGAACTGACCTGCTTCTTCATACAAGCCGGCCCAATATTTATAGCGGTATTTCACTGGGCTCCATTTCACCCATCCTGGTATCTCGATGCCAAACTGCATGCCGTGGGTATGTCCGCTTAAAGTCAAATGAAAATGCTGTGGATGATCAATCACTTCCAACTCCCAATGCGAAGGATCATGGCTCATCAAAATTTTGAAATCGTCTTGATCAACGGTTTCCAAAGCCTTGTTGAGGTCGCCCGCCTTTTTGAAACGTCCTGCACCCCAATTCTCTACTCCGACCAAGGCAATCCGTTGTCCGTTCTTTTCGATGAATCTCGATTCATTCAACAGTAGGTCAAAACCCATGTCTTTCTGGATGGTCTTTAGTTCCTTTAAATTTTCAGCCTTCGCCTGCAAATCGCCATTCCAATCCTGATAGTCTCCGTAGTCGTGGTTTCCTAAAACTGAATACATACCATCACGCGCATCGAGTTTGCCAAAGATTTCTTTCCACGGAACCATTTCTTTCGCGATATTGTTAACCATATCCCCTGTAAAAAGAATGGTATCTGCTTCTTGTTCATTGACAAGATTCACGGCGTAGTCCACCATTTTAGCATCGTCGAAACTACCCGAATGAATATCAGAGATTTGCGCGATACGATAGCCATCAAATGCCTCTGGTAAGTCCTCAAAGTAGAGCGCGTATTTCAATACTTTATAATTGTACTTTCCTTTGTACATGCCGTACAACAAGCCCGCAAAAGGAATGGAAGCGATGCTTAAAGCAGTCAGGCTTAGAAATTTTCTTCGGGAAGGTAGAAATGTTCCACTTGAGGCGGTTGTGGCTGTTGCTTTGTTGTAGATCCATGCGATCCCACGAACTACATCTTCGATTAGCATAAATGCTCCTGAAAACATTCCCAAAACTAGAAATGCGAGTACCACACCACCCGAAATCGCCAAATACCCGCTCGGCGGACCGGTTCGCTCAAAACCACTGCTTGCAATGATTACGTTCACCAAGACTCCGATGAATACGACCCAATAGCCAATTTGCAACCAGGTCGGGCGCACCACGGTTTTAAAGGCTTGGAACCCGTAAAAAGCAAAAAGAATGTAAAAAACAGATAAGAATATAAAGAATCGAGACATCTACGCTAGCAAAATTTTTAACAAAACTAGGGCAATTGGCAGAAACTGAGGCTGGTTTAAGGCAAGATTAACATCCCAAGCCGTTCGTCTACTGATAGATAGCCCAAAATCAGTATTCCAAAGAACATACCTTCATACCGCAAACGGCAACATTTCACTATCTTAGAAGCAACGATATTAGAACCATGCGGCTGTTTCTCCTTCTACTCGCGCTACTCCTTATTGGGTGCCAAAATCAACGAAAATCTAAGCCTGCAAAAAAGCAACAACGGCTGGTGTCTTATGTCGATCCCTTTATCGGCACTGGTGGTCATGGACATACCTATCCGGGTGCCAGCCTTCCTTTTGGTATGATGCAATTGAGTCCAGATACGCGATTGAGCGGTTGGGATGGTTGTTCTGGCTATCACTATTCAGACGAATACATCTATGGCTTTTCGCACACCCACCTCAGCGGCACGGGTGTCTCTGATTACGGAGATGTATTACTCATGCCAACTAATGAGGTGGTGTTCAACAATGGTTCGGATGGAAATAAAGGGTATCGCGCTCACTTTTCACATGAAAATGAAATAGCAAGACCTGGTTATTACAAGGTCTTATTGGATTCCACAAATATTGATGTCGAGTTGACCGTATCCAAACGGAGTGGCATGCACAGGTATCACTTCCCAGAAGGTAGTCGGCAAGTAGTGATTTTGGATTTAACCCATCGCGATGAAGTATTAGATTCGAAAGTCAATCTCAACGCTGAAGGAGAAGTTTCAGGTTATCGACATTCGAAAGCTTGGGCAGCAGATCAACGACTGTTTTTTGACATCTACTTTTCCAAACCGTATACCAAGGTGACATTCCTAGACGAGGCCACGAGCGGAAAAAAGGTAAAGGCTGCTTTTGAATTTGATCCCTCTGAGGGTGCTACTTTGGAAGTTACAGTGGGCATCTCGGCTGTTGACGAAAAGGGAGCTCAACAGAATTGGCAAGAAGAAATTGGCAATCGCGCTTTCCAGGAAGTCTTGATAGAAGCCGAAGAAAAATGGGAGCGTCAGCTCAAAAAAATCATTGTCAATAGCGAATCAAAAAAATACCTCACCAATTTCTACACAGCGATGTATCACAGCATGCTCGCACCTAATTTATACCAAGATGTTGACGGCCGCTATCGGGGTATGGACTTGAAAGTGCATCAAACCCAAAGCTTCGAATACTACACCGTTTTTTCACTTTGGGATACCTATCGCGCTGCACATCCGCTCTACACCTTAATCGAACAAGAACGCACGAATGATTTCATCAATACTTTCCTGGCAAAATACGAGGAAGGTGGCATTATGCCTATCTGGGATCTCTCCGGAAATTACACAGGCTGCATGATTGGCTATCACGCGGTTCCTGTTATTGCTGATGCCTACTTGAAAGGCCTACAAGGCTACGACGCTAAGCTGGCACTCAACGCTATGAAACACAGCGCAACCAGAGACCATTTAGGTCTCGAAACCTATAAAAATTTAGGCTACATTCCTGTGGAGGCGGAAAGTGAAAGTGTTTCAAAAACATTGGAATATGCCTACGACGATTGGACCATCGCGCAAATGGCCAATGCGATGGGTCAGGATGAAGACTATCGTAATTACCTGCAACGTGCGCAGTCTTACAAAAATAGTTTTGATCCTAATTCAAAATTTATGCGGGGGCGCTTTCGAAATACTTGGTTCAGCCCTTTTGATCCTTACGAAGTAAATTTCAACTACACAGAAGCCAATGCCTGGCAGTATAGCTTTTACGTGCCTCAAGATATTTCAGGTTTCATGAAATTGATGGGCGGAAAGCAAGCCCTCGAAGCACAACTAGACAGTCTGTTTACTGCTAATCAAACCACTTCTGGACGTAATCAAGCAGATATCACGGGTTTGATTGGTCAGTATGCGCACGGGAACGAACCCAGTCATCACATGGCCTACCTCTACAATTTCGTGAATAAACCACATAAAACGCAGGAAAGAGTTCATCAAATCCTTACAGAATTGTATCAAAACACCCCCGATGGTATTTCAGGCAATGAAGATTGTGGTCAGATGAGCGCCTGGTATATTTTTAGCAGCCTTGGTTTTTATCCTGTGACCCCCGCTTCCAATCAATATATTATTGGCACTCCTTTGTTCCCAAAAGCTACCATTCATTTAGAAAGTGGCAACTATTTCACCATTGAGGCGCAAGATATTTCCCCAAAAAACAAATACATTAAAGCAGCTTTTTTGAATGGTAAACAACTCAACGGAACCTATCTCTATCACAAAGAAATAATGAAGGGCGGTTTACTGGAGTTTGAAATGACAGATGTGCCCTCAAGTTGGGGTACTGAAGAAGGTCAAGAACCTGTTACGGCCATTGAGGAACATCTTATCGTGCCTGCGCCATTTATTGAGGAAGGAGAGATTGCTTTCAAGGAAAAGACGGTGGTGAAGTTAGCTTGTGCCGATCCTGAAGCCAAAATCTTTTACGCCAAAGGTGAAATGGCTTTTCAGGAATACAAGGAGCCTTTCGTTATCACTGAACCCATCGATTTGCATGTCTACGCGCAAGACGAAGATCAAAAAAGTGCAGTAATCACGACTTCCTTTTACAAAAAAGACCCTCATCTCAGTATTCGTCTGTCTACAGCGTACGCCAATCAATATAATGCTGGTGGCGACGAAGCACTTATTGACGGTATCCTAGGGACACGCGATTTTAGAACGGGCACCTGGCAAGGCTACAGGAACACGGACGTGATCGCTACCATTGATTTGGGAAGTATGAAGGCCATCCAAAGTATTGAAACAAACTTTTTGCAAGACCAGCGCAGTTGGATCTTTTTACCAAAAGAAGTAGTATTATACACTTCAACAGATGGGATTCGCTTCACCAAACTCGCTTCTGAACAATTTCCTACCGCTACAGCTTCGGAAGAAGTACATATTAAAAACCTTAGATTTCCCTGTAACCAAACCGCTCGCTACGTTAAAGTCGTTGCGAAAACGCTTGGAGCACTTCCTTCTTGGCATCTCGGTTACGAACACAACGGTCGCAGTTGGGTATTCATCGATGAGATCATCATAAAATAACAAGCATGAAACGAAGAAAGTTCATCCAAAAAACAGCCCAAGGAAGTCTAGCCATCACCAGTTTGGGATTAGCGGCCTGCGAAAAAAGTGCACAATCCACAGTTTCCGAAGAACAAGCGCCCACAACTGCTGTGCGCCCGCTCGTCATTGCCACCTGGAATGTGCCCAACGCCACGCAAAAAGCTTGGGAAGTACTTTCTACAGGAGGAAACGCTCTCGATGCTGTGGAGCAGGGAGTGATGGTAGAAGAAGCTGATATCAAAAATACATCGGTAGGCAAAGGAGGACTGCCAGATCGTGATGGCCATGTCACTTTGGACGCCTGCATCATGGATACTCAGGGAAATTGCGGGTCAGTCGTATTCTTGAAAAACATCACACATGCCGTCAGTGTGGCGCGCAAAGTCATGGAAGATACTCCGCACGTAATCCTTGCAGGTGCTGGTGCCGAACAATTTGCCTATGCCTCTGGCTTCCCCAAAGAAAACTTACTCACCCCAGCTTCCAAAGCGCAGTGGGAGGCGTGGAAGGTGAAGTCGGAATATAAGCCCATCATCAATATCGAAAATCACGATACCATTGGCATGCTCGCTATAGATAGTGAAGGCAACCTCTCTGGAGCCTGCACCACCAGCGGTTTGGCCTACAAAATGCAGGGGCGCGTAGGGGATTCGCCCATTATCGGTTCAGGCCTGTTTGTAGATAATGAAATAGGCGCTGCTGTAGCTACCGGACTCGGGGAAGAAGTACTCAAAACCGTAGGAAGTTTTTTAGTCGTTGAACTGATGCGCCAAGGCAAATCACCCCAAGAAGCCTGTGAAGAAGCCATCAAACGCATCGTCCAAAAACCAAATAGTCAATACAAAAACTTTCAGGTGGGCTATATCGCCGTCAACAAAGCCGGACAAGTGGGTGCCTATGCCATTCATCAGTATTTTAACTATACCCTACAGTTTGAAGACACGCCTAAAAACGTTCAGACAGCTTTCTACCACAAAGAGAAGTAATCCATGAAGCTTTTCAACCGAGAATAATCTTTGTAGCTTTGAAGCAAGCCGTGTGACAACCAACTAATTCCTAATCATGTCCGAAAAAAAACGTCTGTTTCTATTAGATGCCTACGCCCTTATTTTTAGAGGGTATTACGCCTTCATCAAAAACCCAAGAATTAACTCCAAAGGCTTAGATACCAGCGCTATCATGGGGTTTATGAATTCGCTTTTAGACGTGATCAAACGCGAAAAACCTGATCATCTTGCCGTTTGTTTTGACAAAGGAGGCAGCGTAGATCGATTGGAAATGTTTGAAGCCTACAAGGCGAATCGTGACGAAACGCCTGAAGCCATTAAAATTGCCATTCCCTATATCGAAGACATCCTTCGGGCCATGCACATTCCTATTATGGTCAAAGAAGGCTATGAAGCCGATGATGTAATTGGCACCTTGGCGCGACAAGCAGAAGCGCAAGGCTATGTGACGTACATGGTAACGCCAGATAAGGATTTTGCCCAATTAGTCACAGAAAACACCTTCATGTATCGTCCGCCGCGAATGGGCAATGCCTGGGAAAAGTGGGGCGTGGAAGAAGTACAAAAGAAGTTTGAAGTAGAGCGCCCAGAACAGGTGATTGACTTCTTAGGCATGATGGGCGATTCAGTCGATAACATTCCTGGACTACCCGGAGTAGGTGAAAAAACTGCGAAAAAATTTATCCAGCAGTTTGGCAGTTTAGAAGGACTGCTTGCGAATACGGACCAGCTGAAAGGTAAAATGAAGGAGAAGGTAGAAGCCAATGCTGAACTCGGAAAGCTTTCTAAAAAATTGGCGCGTATCATGTTGGATGTGCCTGTAGAGTTTCACGAGGAGGACTTCGAATTGAGTGTTCCTGATTTTGACAAAGTGAAGGAAATTTTTCAGGACCTTGAATTCCGAAGAATGACGGAGAATTTCCTGAAGACATTCAACCAAGAAAGTGAAAAATCTGAGCAGCCCCAGCCAGTTGTTGCCAAAAACCCAAAGCCTTTATCTGGCGAACAGTTCGATCTTTTTGCGCAACCTGGTAGTGGCAGTTCAACTTCAACAGAATCCATCAATGGGTTCAGAACCATCGGGAATACCCCACATTTCTATCAACACCTAGATTCTCCTTTAGCCCGAAAACTCTTTCTTGAAAAACTAATGCAACAATCCAGTGTTTGTTTCGACACGGAAACCACCAGTATCAAGGCCCTTAGAGCTGAACTAGTGGGCATTGCTTTTTCATGGGATATTGGAAAAGGATACTATGTACCCTTCCCAGAAGATCAAGATGAAGCCCAAAAACTCATAGAAGAGTTTCGCCCCTTTTTCGAGAATGAAAACATTGAGAAAATTGGTCAAAATTTGAAGTATGACCTCAAGGTACTTTCCAATTACAACATACAAGTAAAAGGTCCGCTTTTCGATACCATGATTGCGCATTACCTCATCAATCCTGATATGCGCCACAATATGGATGTACTGGCCGAGACCTACTTGAATTATCAGCCCGTTTCTATTGAAAGTTTGATTGGGAAAAAAGGTAAGAACCAACGCTCGATGCGAACCGTTCCACTAGATCAACAAACGGAGTACGCGGTTGAAGATTCAGACATTACACTGCAGTTGAAAGTGCATTTTGAAAAAGAGTTGGAAGAAGGAAAGCTAACGCAACTTTTCAACAAGGTTGAAATGCCTTTGGTATCTGTGCTAACCGCCATGGAAGTGGAAGGTATTAATCTTGACATCAATTATCTCGGAACACTTTCGGAAGCGCTTTCCACAGATATCGAACGCCTTGAGAAGGGAATTTTCGAACAGGCTGGAGAAACCTTTAATTTGGCTTCACCCAAACAACTAGGGCCTATTTTATTCGAGAAGTTGAAGTTGGTTGACAAGCCGAAGAAAACAAAAACTGGACAGTATTCTACCGCGGAAGACGTGCTTTCCTATTTGGCTAAAGACCATCAAATTGTTGCGGACATTTTAGAGTGGCGCCAATACAAAAAGTTGCAAAGCACCTATGTAGATTCGTTGCCCAACGACGTCCACCCGAAAACGCACAGAATTCATACCGTTTATAGTCAGGCTGTTGCCGCAACTGGTAGATTGAGCTCCAACAATCCGAATCTGCAGAATATCCCGATCCGTACTGAACGCGGTCGTCAAGTGCGCAAGGCGTTTGTGCCGAAAGACGAAAACCACGTCTTATTAGCCGCTGATTATTCACAGATTGAATTGCGGATCATCGCCGCTTTAAGTGAAGAAGAAAACATGATCAACGCCTTCAAAAATGGGGAAGATATTCATGCCTCTACTGCGGCAAGGGTTTTTAACGTGGCCTTAGAAGATGTAACCCGTGAACAACGAGGAAATGCGAAAACAGTCAATTTTGGTATCATTTACGGGGTTTCCGCTTTTGGGCTCAGCAACCAAACTGATCTTTCTCGCTCTGAGGCGAAAGAATTGATCGACACCTATTACAAAACCTATCCGAAACTCAAACAGTACATGGCCGATCAGGTAGATTTCGCTCGAGAGCATGGCTATGTAGAAACCATTTTAGGCCGAAGACGCTATTTAAAAGACATCAACAGCAGAAACCAAGTCGTGAAAGGTGCAGCCGAACGGAATGCTGTCAACGCGCCCATTCAAGGAAGTGCGGCGGATATCATCAAAATTGCGATGATCAATATTCACAAGCGCTTTCAAGAGGAAAACTTCGAATCCAAAATGCTCCTTCAAGTACATGACGAATTGGTCTTCGATGCACACAAAGACGAGCTTGACATTATCAAACCTATTATCCAATCTGAAATGGAGCACGCCTACCAATTAGCAGTTCCTTTAGATGTGGAAATGGGCATCGGCGAAAATTGGTTGGAAGCACATTAAACGCTATAACACAAATCGATAGGTCAACTTCAAGAGAAATATATTCTCCGCCTGTTGATCCAAAATTTGTTCGTTTAAGCTAGTGGTGAGATTGTCTGCCGGATCGCCACTGCCGCTGGTGTTTTGAGACCACACCAAGAATAATTCTGATCCTGGGATGTATTCCCAACGGAAAACTAGATTGGATCGCCACTGCACAAAGGCGAAATCTGGACTGCCAAAATTGAAATCCGACGTACCATCTAAATCTTCATCCACAAAAAACGTGTCATTATCATCAAGCGTCAGCTGTTCCGGAGTGTATTGCACAAAGCGATCTTCGAATCGACCGGCCGTAGGATCGGTAATAAACTTGATATTCGAATACCTTCCGCGAGAAATAAACGGCTGACCCCAATACTGCAAGGTCATGTTAGGATTAATCGTATAGTTGATACGCATTGACATGCTCAAGGTTCTTTGATCAATACGCGCATTCATATAACGCACCTGATCGCCCACATTAAAATTGCCAAACCATTGCAGTTTATCGAGATTCACTCGGTAGGAAGGGTTGAGCGAAACGCGCAAAGAATTATTCGGCTGGTAACTCACCCCAAAGCCCATTCGGAAGAAACTTCTAGAATTGTCAAAGGCCTTCGCTGCCCCATTACTGATATTGAAGCGAACGCGCTTCCGATTGTCAGTTCCTACATTATTCCAGTAGTTGAAATCGCCAGTGTTTCGAAGCCTCGGACCACCGCGAAGTGCAAAATTGGAGTAGTTTCTGGGTGTGATATTCATTCCCACATTTCCAAACCAGTTGTTGATGAAGTTCGCCCAAGTGTTCACATTGAAACCCAACAAATTGTTATTCCCTTCAAAGTCCCATGCCAGCCAGTGGTTATAGTTCACTTGCCAGTTTCTGAACAATTTGGTAGGTTTCAAAATACGATATGCACCCCAGGCATTGTGACGGATATCATCCGCTCGTTGTTGGAAGCCCAGATCGTTCAATTCTAATTCTGGTGAGCGCCAGGTCATGCCCGTTTCGAAACGCCAGTGACCACCGCCGCCTTTTCCTAATTGCACGTTTCCTCCAGTTCCCGTGAGAGAGGTTCTATTGGGATCAACCTCTACATGGCCTGCATCCACCCGATCAAAACGGTGCTCGTTGCTAGCCTGAGTAGCTTCAATGGCTTCTTTACTACCCGTAACATGGCTCATCACCATATTTCCACGAACATACCAAGTGCGGTCTTTCCACTGGTGCTGAAAATCCAGTCCACCTGTATAAGCGGCTTCATGAAGAAAATTCAAACTCGTGGGAATATCCACTCGATTGGTGGCTGTAAAAATTCCCCCAATAAACGAATTGCGCTCATTGAAGTCTTTCTGAGCACGCGCCACCAGATAATTGGTCAAAGGTTCTACCACTTCTTTTCGTGTTTCAGTGATATCACCGCTTTCAGAATCTACGGTAACAATCTCAGCACGCTCTCGTGCGGTGACACTCTCCAACAGGCCAATAGACCAGCCATTCTTCGTCTTTCCACTGAATTTTGCGGCGCCTAAGATGGTGGTGTTTTCTGGGGTGTCGGCATATTCGTTTTCACCAGTATCCGCAAAACCATTCGGGTTTCTCCCGATCCGTCTTGAATAAAAGAGATTGTCGAAACCAAAGGTATTACCGGATTCTGAACGCGAGAATTGATAATTAAAGATATTGGCATTCTCCACAAAGAAGGGGCGCTGTTCACGAAAGAATATCTGAAATCCATCTAGCGCAATGGCTGATGGGTCGGCCTCCACCTGGCCAAAATCTGGATTGATGGTGAAATCTAAGGTGAGGTCGTTAGTAATCCCCAGCTTCCCATCGAGACCAAAAGTAAGGTTGCTATCATTGCCATCACGAAACGGATTGCCCGCCTCGGCCTCAAAGCTCTCTGCGGAGGTAACCACATAGGGTTGAATTTCTCGCTGTTTTTGAGGTTCCAAATTCTTAAGTCCGCGCAATTCACCAAACTCACTGACCCAACCCGGAGCATCTTGAGGCACGCGTTGCCATACCGAACGTTCTTCATTTCTAAAAAAGCGACGATTCACTTGCAATCCCCATACCTGCTCTTCTGCTTCGCCGAAGCGCAACTGACTAAAAGGTATTTTTACTTCGGCGGTCCAGCCTTCTTCATCAACATTGGTAGCCACATACCAAATTGGGTTCCAACTGCCATCCCAGTTATTGCCATTTTCCGAAATGAACTCATCGCCCTTCACACCGGCG
>CAWUKP010000037.1:0-13527 GCA_963922975.1 uncultured Spongiivirga sp.
TTCAATAACCCTTCCCGTTCACAGGTGAACGTTGGAGGCGAACTGATTCTTGGTTCAGCAATGGAACCCTATTTGGAAAAAGCAGAAGCATTTTTCAACAACGATTCCTTCTGGCTGGTAGCACCACACAAGGTTTTCGATCCAGGTGTGGAGCGCCGCATTGTTTCATTAGACGATGGCCAGCAAGCTTTGTTGGTTACCTATACTTCTGGCGGAACCACCCCAGGCGATTCCTATTTGTGGCATTTGGACGAAAACGGCCTACCCACCAAATATCAAATGTGGGTAAAGATCATTCCCGTGGGTGGACTGGAAGCCACTTGGGAAGATTGGAAGGTATTTCCCAACGGGGTGAAACTCGCCACCAACCATCGATTGTTGTTTTTGAATTTGGAGATGGGCAACCTTGTGGTGATTCAGTGAAAAACTAACGTTCCCTTAACTTTCTTTTCGTTTTCCAAAATTGTACTTTTGCAACTTTGTCTGACAGAAAGGTTAAGACGCTGATTCATGACGAATTTCGAAGAACACATTCAGGTACAAGGCGCTCGCGTTCATAACTTAAAGAACATCGATGTAACCATCCCGAGAGAAAAATTAGTGGTCATCACTGGCCTCTCCGGAAGTGGTAAATCATCCCTCGCTTTTGATACCATTTATGCCGAAGGCCAACGACGCTACATCGAGACCTTTTCTGCCTACGCCCGTCAATTTCTGGGTGGTTTGGAACGTCCAGATGTCGATAAAATTGATGGCTTATCACCTGTCATCGCCATCGAGCAAAAAACGACTTCGAAAAGCCCGCGGTCTACCGTGGGTACGATTACCGAGATTTACGATTTTCTTCGCCTCTTGTTTGCCCGCGCCAGTGATGCCTATAGCTTTAATACAGGCGAAAAAATGGTCAGCTACAGTGACGAGCAGATCAAAGAGCTTATCCAAAAAGACTTCCAAGGAAAGCGTATCAACGTCTTATCACCTGTTGTACGTTCCCGAAAAGGGCATTATCGCGAGTTGTTTGAATCCATCGCCAAACAGGGCTTTGTGAAGGTGCGTGTAGATGGCGAAATCCGCGATTTAGAGCGCGGGATGAAAGTTGACCGCTACAAAACACACGATATCGAGATTGTTATTGATCGCTTGCAAGTGGGCGACGATGAAGAGTCTGAAAAACGCTTGATGGAAAGCATCAAGACAGCCATGTATCATGGCGATGATGTCATGCTGGTCATTCCGAATGAAGAAGAAAAAGGACGTTATTTCAGTCGAAATCTGATGTGCCCAAGCAGCGGTATTTCCTATCCAAATCCTGAACCAAACACCTTTTCTTTCAATTCCCCAAAAGGCATGTGCGACAGTTGCAATGGTTTAGGAGTGTTGCATGAAGTGAACATCGATAAAATCATTCCAGATCGCAGTATTTCTATCAATAATGGTGGAATTACGCCTTTAGGCGACTTCAAACGAAATTGGGCCTTTAAACAAATGGAGATGATCGCACAGCGATTCAACTTCAAACTAACAGACCCTATCAAAGATATTCCGGAAGAAGCCATGAACATCATTCTTCACGGGGGCAAGGAAAGTTTCTCGGTAGTTTCCAAAACTGCGGGTATTACACGTGATTACAAAATCGATTACGATGGTATTGTTAATTTTCTGCATCATACCTATCACGAAGGCAATTCGAATTCATTGAAGCGCTGGGCAAAAGAATACATGGACAAAGTGCAATGCCCTACCTGTAACGGCAGTCGATTGAAGAAGGCTTCGTTGAACTTCAAACTCAACACGAAGAATATCGCTGATTTGGCAATGATGGATATTGACGAGCTGTCTGCGTGGTTCCGCGATGTTCCGAATCACCTTTCAGAGAAGCAATTTAAAATTGCAGAGGAGATTCTCAAGGAAATCAATGCCCGTCTACAGTTTTTGCTCGATGTTGGATTGAATTATCTATCCTTGAATCGAAGTTCAAAGTCGTTATCTGGTGGCGAAGCTCAACGCATTCGACTGGCCACACAAATTGGTTCTCAATTGGTTGGCGTGCTCTACATTTTGGATGAACCCAGTATTGGCTTACATCAACGAGACAATGCCCGTTTGATTCATTCGCTGGAATCACTGCGTGATATCGGCAATTCAGTGATCGTGGTAGAACACGATAAAGACATGATTGAGCGTGCCGATCACGTAATTGATATTGGTCCAGAAGCGGGTAGACATGGAGGTGAAATCATCTCTGAAGGCAATCCGGAAGAACTTAAGAAGCACCATACGCTCACGGCAGATTATTTGAATGGTTCCAAAGAGATTCCCGTTCCCAAAGAGCGTCGCAAGGGAAATGGTAAAAAGTTAACACTCAAAGGCGCCACAGGCAACAACCTAAAAAACGTAACAGTATCCTTTCCGCTGGGAAAGATGATTGGCGTAACGGGTGTTTCAGGCAGCGGCAAATCTACGCTGATCAATGAAACCCTCTACCCGATTTTAAACACTCACTTTTTTCGTGCTGTCAAAAAACCCATGCCGTACACCGGAATTTCGGGACTAAAATATATCGATAAGGTGATTGACATCAACCAATCGCCTATTGGACGCACACCGCGAAGTAATCCGGCAACCTACACGGGCGTGTTTAGTGAGATTCGCAGTTTGTTTGCCAAAACGCCTGAAGCCTCTATACGTGGTTACAAACCCGGGAGATTTAGTTTTAATGTAGCGGGTGGACGTTGTGAAACCTGTCATGGTGGTGGGGTGCGTGTCATCGAAATGAATTTTCTACCCGATGTACATGTAGAATGTGAAACCTGTCAGGGAAAACGTTTCAACCGTGAAACCTTGGAAATTCGATACAAAGGAAAGTCGATCGCTGACGTTTTGGGCATGACCATCAATGAAGCCTGTGAATTCTTTGAACATATCCCAAAAATTTATCGAAAGCTGAAAACCATTAAAGATGTGGGGCTTGGTTACATTACACTCGGGCAGCAGTCTACTACCCTTTCTGGCGGTGAAGCTCAGCGTATCAAGTTGGCAACAGAGCTTTCCAAAAAAGATACAGGAAACACATTTTATATTCTGGATGAGCCTACAACTGGCTTACATTTTGAAGATATTCGTGTGTTGATGGAAGTATTGAACCGTTTGGTAGACAAAGGAAATACGGTGTTGATCATCGAGCATAACCTCGACGTAGTTAAAATGGTGGATCATATTATTGATATCGGATATGAAGGAGGAAAAGGTGGCGGTGAAGTAGTCGCAGAAGGCACACCCGAAGAAGTCATCCATGACCCAAAGAGTTACACCGCTCAATTTTTGAAAAAAGAACTAGTTTAGAACACTATTTATGAGAAAAGAACGACATCACAAAGGTTGGAACGAAATAAAGACCAACGATTCTTGGGCCATTTTTAAAATCATGGGCGAATTCGTCAATGGTTTCGAAAAGATGAGCGCCATTGGTCCTTGTGTATCCATCTTTGGATCCGCAAGAACCAAGCCTGGCGATAAGTATTATGAAATGGCCACCAGCATTGCACAAAAAATTGTGGAAAATGGGTACGGAGTAATTACCGGTGGTGGCCCTGGTATCATGGAAGCAGGTAACAAAGGGGCACATTTGGCGGGTGGAACCTCCGTGGGTCTCAACATCGATCTTCCCTTTGAACAACACGATAATCCGTATATCGATAACGACAAAAGCTTAGATTTCGATTATTTCTTCGTACGTAAAGTCATGTTTGTGAAGTATTCACAAGGGTTTGTGGTGATGCCAGGAGGTTTTGGTACACTCGACGAGCTCTTTGAGGCCATGACCTTGATTCAAACTAACAAAATTGATCGCTTCCCGATCATATTGGTAGGTTCCGAATTTTGGGGCGGCGTCGTAGATTGGATCCAAGATACCTTGCTTGAAAAGTTTCACAACATCAGTCCAGGAGATACTGATCTTTTTAAAGTAGTAGATTCTGAAGACGAAGTCATCGAGGTGCTCAATAGCTTCTACCAACGCTACAATCTGAGTCCTAACTTCTAGACCTTAACAACTACGCTATGAAAAAACTATTACTCTTTTCGTTGTTACTGGTCTTTCAGTTTGGCTTTTCGCAAGAGACCATCAAAACGATGTTCTACAATCTGTTGAATTTTCCTTCGACCCAACCGGCTCGCGTCTCTAACTTGAGCTTGATCATTGACGACATTCAACCCGATTTGTTTTTGGTTTGCGAACTGGAAAACGAGCAAGGCGGTGAATTTCTTTTTGATGAAGCATTGGCTACCTCTGCCATCAATTATGTAGCAGCGCCTTTTGTTTCTAATCAATCTACTTCGAATGAATTACAACAATTAGCCTATTACAATAGCGACAAACTGATTTTGGATAATGTGACAACCCTACAGAGCGACGTCATCACAACAGATTTGAGAGATATCAATCGCTATTCCTTCATCTTGAACACGCCTGATGCTGGCACCAATCCAGTGTACTTAGAAGTTTTTGTAACTCATTTAAAAGCGGGTCGTGACACCGCTCCAGACACTACCAATCAAGATCGAAGACTTTTGGAGGTGAACGCCTTAACGGCCTACCTGAACAACAACGCTACTACCTTTAGCAATCGGTATATATTATTTGCGGGCGATTTCAACGTCTACAACTCAAATGAACCGGCCTATCAAGAAATCCTTGACACTGCCAATAATAACAGCATCGACTTTATTGATCCAATTGACAGACCTGGCTTTTGGAGTTCAAATTCGTCCTTTCAAGACATTCATACGCAATCCACGCTTCGTTCTAATGGTCATTTAGGTGGCGATGGGGCTACAGGCGGCTTAGACGATCGTTTTGATTTCATCTTGGTTTCCGAGAATTTGGTAGGCAACCCTGAATTAGAATATGTCAACGGTTCCTACGAAGCCTATGGTAACAATGGTAACTGTTACAACGACAATATCAACGACAGTAATTGTACGGGTGTTTATTCGCAGACCGTTCGCAATTGGCTTTTCAATTTTAGCGACCATTTACCGGTGGTACTTGATTTGCAAACCAACCTCAACTTACTTAACAATCCTGACGCTGTCTTTGAAGAGCAGTTGTTTTTGCCAGAAGGTAATATCGTGGACAACCAATTCGTTATTGCTTCTAAAACAAGTGGATTTATTGAGAATATTTCGATTTTTAACAGTCTAGGCCAACAAATGGAACGACTCTTGATGCCTCCTTCTTCGGAAATACGATTTGATACTGCCAACTGGCCAAAAGGTATTTACTTTGTAAGCCTAACCAGCGCCGCTGGCAAAACCACCTTAAAGTTTATCAAACGCTAATTGAAAACGAGCCTTTTTTTTATACGCCTATGTGCTGTTTTAAGTTGCTTGCCACTGGCAGCCCAACATTCGTATGATATTAACATAACGCTCGATACGCTACAAAGCACGCTGAAAGTACAGCAACGAATGACCTTTTTCAATGATTCAAAAGATACACTGAATCAAGTGTACTTGAATGATTGGAATTACGCCTTTGAGAACAAGAATACTCCGCTGGCCAAACGATTCGGAGAAGAATTTGATCGCAGCTTGCACTTAGCCAACGACACGCAGCGTGGAAACACCGAGATCATAACCCTTTCCGATCGCAACTACGACTATCTGAGTTGGAAACGTCTGGAGGAACAACCTGATATTTTACGAGTTCAACTGCTTTACCCTATTTATCCTGGGCAAAGCTTTCAAGTAAACGCTACCTATCAAATTCTGTTACCCAATGCCCGCTTCACCAAAAATGGTGTCACGCGCAGCCAGGAATATCTGTTAAGGCATTGGTATCTCTCGTATTGCAACTATCAAAATGGTTGGAAAACCTACAGTAATAAAGATTTAGATGATTTGTATTTAGCCTACGCTGATTACAAGATCAACTTTATTTTTCCCAAAGGATATTTTCTGTATTCAGACTTGAATGTTACTTCAAGTACAGATTTTAACGGTGTGCAGCAGGCGTTGTTAGAAGGAAAAAGTCGCAAAGATTTGCAGATTCACCTTTTGAAACGCGAACGTTTCATACGCTATCGAACCGACAACGGAACATTGGTTACGGACATCATAGACCGCAAACTTCCAGAGCTCAAAACGATTTTAGTGGTAGATCGTATTGAACAGTTTTTGAAAGAGCGATTGGGCCAGTATCCGCATGAAAAAATACTAGTGTCAGAAGCTTCTTATCGTAAGAATCCAGTCTATGGCTTGAACCAATTACCTTCCTTCATCAGGCCTTTCCCTGATGAATTTCAGTTCGACATCTCCCTGCTGAAATCATTGTCGCATCAGTATTTGACGAATACTTTGGCGATTGACCCACGCAAAGAACGCTGGGTACTCGATGGCATTCAGACCTACCTCATGATGGAATACGTAGATCAATACTACCCAAACATGAAGCTAGCTGGTAACCTCTCGAAAGTCTGGGGAGTACGTAGCTACCATTTCTCGCAGATGGAGTTCAATGAGCAGTATCCGTTTTTCGCCATGTACATGGCACGTAGAAACAACGACCAAGCGTTGACCACTCCTTCTGACTCTTTGGTGCGGTTTAATGAGAAGATTGCCAATCGCTACAAGGCTGGCGTAGGACTAAAATACTTGGATTCATATGTGCAAGACAGCACTTACATGCCGTTTTCCATCAAAACCTTCTATGAACAATTTCAATTAGAAAACGTATCCGAGCGCGATTTTCTCTCGCTTTTAGAGCGCAATACGAAGAAGGATATCGATTGGTTTCAAAAAGACTATCTCACCACTCGAAAGCGCATTGACTATCGTATCAAAAAGGTGGTAAAAACCGAAGATTCACTCTTTGTCACGTTGAAGAATAAAGAGCGGAACCGTTTTCCGATCACCTTGTCGACTATTAAGAATGATAGTTTGGTTAATCAGTATTGGTTGGATAGCATACAAAATATTTCCACGATTGCCATCCCCAATAATGGCGAAGACAAGCTAGTGCTGAACTACGACAAGATCATTCCTGAGTTCAACCAACGCGACAACTGGAAATCGCTGAAGGGGTTCTTTTTCAACAACAAGCCTTTTAAGTTCAAATTTTTCAAGGATACCGAAGACCCATATTACAATCAGGTGTTTTACGTACCCACAGTAGATTTTAATGTTTACGATGGCGTGGCCCCAGGACTTCGAATTAACAACAAGGCCCTGCTGTCTAGAAACTTTCTGTACGATCTTCGTCCAGCCTACTCTTTTAAGGAGAAGTCTATGGTTGGTGCCGGTAGATTGGCGTATACGCACTTCTTCCAAGATCAGAATTTGAACAGTATCAATTACGGGATTAGCGGCTCTACCTTTCATTTTGCGCCTAATTCGCGTTTCTATACCATTACGCCCTTCTTACGTTTTCGTTTTCGAGATCCTGTAGATTTCCGAAGCAACAAAATACAAGTGCTTACCTTTCGCAATATCAATGTGGCGCGCTCAGGAAATGTTCCCGATGATACCGACCCAGATTATTCCGTATTGAACGCACGCTATACCTTTTCTAATTCAGATGCAATACGTTGGTTCAATTGGAATATAGATGGACAGGCGGCTCAGAACTTTTCCAAACTGTCGTTCACCTTGAATTATCGAAAGTTGATGCAAGACAATAGGCAGTTTACATTTCGCTTTTTCGCAGGTAAATTTTTGCATAACGATACCAACTCAGATTTCTTCAGTTATGCGCTAGACCGTCCAACGGATTATCTCTTTGACTTCAATTATTTAGGTCGTTCGGAAGATTCAGGTATTTTTAGTCAACAGTTGATCATTGCGGAAGGCGGTTTTAAATCGGTTTTGGATGATCCGTTTGCGAACGATTTTATGCTCACTACCAATTACGGATACAGTATTTGGCGCTGGGTAGAAGCCTACGCAGACCTAGGTTTGCTACGAAATGAACAGGAAAGCACCCGTTTTGTGTACGACTCGGGCATTCGGCTGAATTTAGTACAGGATTATTTCGAGCTGTACTTCCCAGTATACTCGAATAACGGTTGGGAGATTGCCCAACCCAATTACCCTGAACGCATTCGCTTTATCGTTACCTTAAGCCCTAGAACACTCTTCAGTCTGTTCACACGAAAGTGGTTCTAATTGAATTATTTTCTATTTTCACCCTTTTTCTTTGCGAATAATTCATTTTTACAGTTTTATTAGCTTCTCCAGTTACTGATTTTTCATTTTTTTAGCTTTTTAGATGAATAGCTTTCAATGCTTTTTTGTATTTTCGCGAAACCTAAGCTTTTCGTTTGATGAACACACACATTCTCTCCCAAGAAGACATTTCTTTCGAAGATTTCAAGAAAATCGTATTGAACGATTATAAGATCGCCTTAGTGAGCAGAGAATGTAGCCTTTTAGGACGAAGAGAAGTACTTACAGGCAAGGCGAAGTTCGGCATTTTTGGAGGCGGAAAGGAAATTCCGCAGATTGCCATGGCCAAAGCCTTTGAGAAAGGTGATTGGCGATCTGGTTACTACAGAGACCAAACCTTCATGATGGCCATCGGAGAGCTAACTCCAAAACAATTCTTTTTAGGCCTTTATGCACATCCAGATATTGAAGAAGAACCAATGTCGGGTGGTCGTCAAATGGGTGGCCACTTTCAAACCCCCAGCGTCACCAAAGACGGTCAGTGGGTAAATCTACTGGAGCAAAAGAACTCAAGCGCTGATATTAGCTGCACAGGCGGACAAATGCCTCGTTTGGTAGGTTTGGCGCAAGCCTCTAAAATCTATCGCCACATCAAAGAAATAGACACCAAAGGCTTCTCTGACAACGGAAATGAAGTAGCATGGGGTACCATTGGTAATGCGAGCACCAGTGAAGGACATTTCTTCGAGGCTATCAATGCTATGGGCGTGTTGCAAGTACCAGTGGTGATGAATGTTTGGGATGACGATTATGGAATTTCCGTTCCTAACAAATACCAGACCACCAAAGAGGATATTTCAGAAGTGCTTTCTGGATTCCAACGAACAGAAGAGAAGAATGGCTACGAGATCTTTAGAGTGAAAGGTTGGAATTACCCCGAACTGATTGACGTGTACCAACGTGCTAGCCAGTTAGCAAGAAACAAGCACGTACCCGTTTTGATCCACGTGCTTGAGCTCACACAACCGCAAGGACATTCTACTTCAGGATCTCATGAGCGTTACAAGAGCGAAGAACGCCTTGCTTGGGAGAAAGAATACGATTGTATTCAGCAAATGCGTTTGTGGATGCTAGCGAATGACATTGCCGCTGAAGAAGACCTGGTGGCTATTGAAAAAGAAGCAAAAAAAGAGGTTCGCGAAGCAAAAAAGGAAGCATGGCGTGAATTTATCACACCCGTAAAAAAACTACAGCAGGAAGCTGCCGGATTACTAGCCAATCTCGCCCAAAATTCAGCCAACAAAGCCTTCATAGAAAAATTACGTCACGATTTACTGGCTTTTGACGAACCCGCCAGAGGCGAAGTGCTGGGACTCGCAAGAAAATCGTTGCGTTATGTACTGTCTGAAGAAAGCACAGCAAAAGAAGAATTGAAACAGTGGATTGAGTCTACCTACCGCAAGGAACAACCCAAATTTAGTTCTCACCTCTACAGTGAAACCTCCAGTTCTGCGGTACATATTAAAGAGGTGCTACCTAAATACAACGAAGATAGTCCCACGGTAGATGGTCGTGTGGTCTTAAGAGATAACTTCGATACCATCTTGCATCGCCACCCCACTACCCTTGTATTCGGGGAGGATGCAGGAGCTATTGGCGATGTAAACCAAGGGCTTGAAGGCCTCCAGGAAAAGTACGGTGAATTGCGTGTTTCAGATACCGGAATTCGCGAAGCAACCATTGTCGGACAAGGCATTGGCATGGCGATGCGCGGTCTTCGACCCATTGCGGAAGTGCAGTACTTAGATTATTTACTTTACGCCATCCAGACGCTTAGCGACGATTTAGCAACCCTACATTACCGTTCTCATGGTAAACAAATTGCTCCTTTGATTGTTCGTACGCGTGGCCATCGTCTTGAAGGTATTTGGCACTCAGGTTCGCCCATGGGTGGCATTGTACACTTGTTGAGAGGAATGAACATTCTTGTACCACGAAACATGGTAAAAGCGGCAGGCTTTTACAATACCATGTTGCTGAGCGATGAACCAGCTTTGATCATCGAATCACTCAATGGGTATCGCCTCAAGGAAAAGCTACCTACTAATTTAGGTGAATTTAGAACGCCTGTTGGTGTGGTAGAAACCCTGAAAGAGGGAAGTGACATCACCTTGGTGTCTTATGGTTCCACATTGCGCATTGTTGAAGAGGTGGCTAAAGAATTACTTGAAGTAGATATTGACGCCGAGGTTATCGACGTGCAATCTTTGTTACCCTTTGATATCAATCATGATATCGTAAAGAGCGTTCAAAAAACCAATCGTCTTTTAGTGATCGATGAAGACGTACCCGGTGGTGGTTCGGCCTATATTCTGCAAGAAATTTTGGAGCAGCAAAAAGCCTATGAATACCTCGATAGTGCACCACAAACACTGGCTGCCCAACCACACCGCCCTGCCTATGGCACAGATGGCGATTATTTCAGCAAGCCAAATGCAGAGGATATCTTTGAAAAGGTATACGGAATTATGCACGAGAGCAACCCGCAAAAGTATCCGAAGCTTCGATAATTTTTTTATCTTTCAAGGTGTTTAAACTTTTCCATGTTTCTCACCTTCCCGAATTTTAATATCTACAGTACGCCTTTGCTCATTTTGGTGCTGCAAGGGCTCATTTTCGCCTTTTTGCTTCTCAACCGATACTTGAAGCAAGGGTATGTGGCAGACTTACTGATCGGGATTTTACTTTTGATTACCGCCTGGCATCGTACCACCTATACCATTGGTTTCATGGATTGGTACGATACATATCGTAATACCAAAGTGAATTATTTTTTGGTGAATTTTAGCATGGCCGTCGGCCCTTTGATTTACTTTTATGTGCGTAGTCTCATCCAGCCTACCTTCAAGTTCAAGAAGAGCTACTGGTTGCACTTTCTACCGGCACTACTCTACTTAATTTTTCACATTGTTATTTATGTTCACGATAGTCAGCAAGTTGGATTTGACGATGTGCAAAATGGCGAGTGGTATCTAAAATACAAGATGGAATTACTGTCGCCCGTCTTCGGCGCAGCACAGTACAGCTCCTATCTGCTGTACTTCGCGTTTACTATTCAACTCTTCTACAATTACAAGAAGAAAATTGAGCAGTTTTTCTCTAATACTTACAAGGTTGAGCTCAACTGGATTCGTAACTTCCTTATCATTTTTGTTTTCCTGATCGCTTACGGCTACGGACAGGATATCATGAATATTTTTGTAGAACTGGATTGGATTGATCGCTGGTGGGTGAATTTATTCTCGGCCATTGCGCTGGTGTATTTAGGGGTCAAAGCCTACTTCACGGATCTTTCAAAGTTGTACAGCCTTACCTTTAACTTCAGTCCGGATACCGTGGTCGATAATTCGGTTGAAAAGGATTTCACCAAGGAACAACAAAAAATTGAAGCCTATTTCAGCCAAGAAAAACCGTACCTGAATCCTGATTTGACCCTTCCCCAATTGGCAAAAGCGCTTAAAATGGGCACCAACGAACTTTCGCAGGCACTTAACGGTGGCTTCGGACTCAACTTCAACGACTTCATCAATAAGTACCGTGTGGAAGAAGTGAAAAACAACATGCTCGACCCCCAAAATGGACATCTTTCTCTACTGGCAATTGCTTATGATTCAGGCTTTAACAGCAAGGCTACCTTCAATCGTGTTTTTAAGAAATTTACTGCCGTCTCACCTTCACAATACCTCACGAATCATAAAGCTGAGACGTCTTAAATCATCATTTGAGACGTCTTAGTGGAATTTGAAACGCCTACTTGGCTTTCGATTCAGAATTTTGGATCAACAAAAAAATTGTATCTAAACTTTTGAATCATGAGACGTTTAATCAAATTCATTATTACTCCAGTAACGCAAACCAAATGGTACGCAGATTTCCTCTTCGCTATTCCGCGCTTTGTATGTGGTATGCTATTGACGATTAGTTTCGGTGCGGATAAGTTTGGCATGCCTTGGACTGCCGATCATCGACATCTAGATTTATTTGAAGTAGCTTACTGGTTCCCACAAGACGTGGCCAACTACGGAGGTATTTTCGCGATGTTTCCTGTCTTCTTCGCTTGGATGGGTGCCTTTAGCGAAGCCGTAGGCGGTTTATTGCTCGCACTCGGACTCAAAACGCGTATCGCTTCTTTCTTGATTATGTGCACCATGCTCGTCGCTATTTTTATGCAAAAATGGGGCGGTGGCGTTTGGGGCATGCTTCCAGCGATGGGTTTCCTCTGGGTATCCATGTACCATCTTGTATTGGGTTCTGGAAGGTTTGGCTTGGACTATCTATTGTCAAAGCAGTTGAGAACTCCTAAAATTGAAATTCCACTAGCACAACTTTAATTCCTAAAAACTCCTTGTTATGAAAAGAATATACCTCCTTGTTAGTACTTGCATCGCGTTACTCCTCGGTGCTTGTGTACAAGAAACACATCTAAAAACGGTAACCATGCGTGTAGACATGAATACAGTAGAAAATGTTGGAAATGTTGGCCTTCGTGGCAACTTCACTTCACCACCATGGCAAGAAACCCTTCTGCTAGAAGACCCGGATGGAGACGGTGTGTACGAAGGAACATTTAGTCAACAAGCCGCCAATGGACAGATTAGCTTCAAGTTCGTCAATCAAAATGAGCAATTTGAATTGCCAGGTCAAGACAACCGAAGTCTGTCCTTTGAATACAAGCCTGAAACCATTGTGTATACTGCCAAGTTCAATGATCCGAAAGCAGAAATCACTCGAAACTAATGCTAAAAAAAGTAACTATGAAATCCTTATTTCTATTCCTATGTGCTCTATGCAGTACGACTATCATAGCACAAGAAAAGTTAAGCATCTCAGAACTGGAAAGTGCCTTTAATTGCACTTGGGAAGGCAGTCTGACCTATAAAAACTATGCCGACGGACGAATGATTACACTGCCCACCACGCTCCAACTTCGCAAGAAGAATACAACCACTATCAGCTACACTCAAGAGTATCCAAATGAACCCAAGGCGAATTCTAATGGGAATTGGAAACTAAAAGAAGGAGGTACGATCTTCAATGGTGGCGTTATTATTGAAAAAACTAGAAAAGACGACGGTAGTTTGGAATTCACCATTCAATTTGAAGGAAAGGACAATGGAAAAGAAAGTACCATGTATATCACCTATCGCCTTTCTGAAACAAAACTTTCTTACATCAAAGAAGTTCAATATCTCGGTAGTGAAGAGCGTTTTGTACGGAATCGTTACGAATACACTAAAAAACAATAAGATGAAAAAGATATATTCTACCATACTTGCATTACTCTGTGTCACTGAACTGGCTGCA
>CAWUKP010000038.1:0-13338 GCA_963922975.1 uncultured Spongiivirga sp.
TATTGAAGGCGACAAGAAAGCGGAGAAATTATTGAAGGAGTCTTTGGCTATTGACCCTTCCTACGCACCCGCCTGGGATTTGCTGAGTACGGTATATCACTTTCTCACAGATCACGGCGTACTTACTTTCGATAAAGGATATCCTCTTGTGAAGGAGACAGCGATGCGCGCTGTGGCTGCGGACAGCACTTATGCCACGGTTTATGCGCAACTGGGCACTTTGGCCATTTCTTATGAAAAGGATTATCAAAAAGCCCAAGAATATGTCGACAAAGGATTGGCGCTTGAACCGAACAATACAGAAGTACTCAACCGAGCTGCACAAGTTGCCCTGCTTTTTAATGAAACTAAAAAGGCCGTAGCCTACAATGAACAAATAGCGAAGCTAGACCCGCTGGAGGAATTCTCCCATTATGCCTTAGGCATGACCTACTACTATGCCAAGATGTATCCTGAAGCAGAACGCAGCTTGAACAAAGCCCTTGAATTTACCCCTGACGCTGATATCACACATCAGCTGCTTACTGGAGCGCTACTGAAGCAAAACAAGTTTGAAGCAGCACTTAAGGCAGCGGAGAAAGAAGCAAGCGAACCACTTCGTTATCAATCATTGGCCGTGGCGCATCACGCTTTGGGAAATGAAAAAGAAGCCAAAGAAAATCTGCACAAATTAATAGCTAATTTCGAGAAAGAGTACAGCTATGTCATCGCCAGTGTTTATGGCTATATGGATGATCATGAAAATGCCTTCATTTGGCTGGAAAAGGCACTGAATTATGAGGATTTCGGCCTTACTGACCTGAACGTTGAACCGCTGTTTGAAGCAGTGCATGATGACGCTAGATGGCCTAACTTCTTGACACGACTTGGGCTTACCCAATAGCGAACGTTACACGTAATTTCAACAGAAATTTAGTTCTACGTTTGTAGAATTAAAATATTTATTCTACATTTGTAGAGTATTCTCTAATTCTGTAGAAATGAAATTGAGCAAAACTGAAGAAGAATTGATGAGCTACCTCTGGCAGCTAGAGCAGGCTTTTATGAAAGACCTTTTAGAGTGCTACCCAGAGCCTAAACCGGCCAACACCACTATTGCTACCTTGCTCAAACGGATGACCGACAAAGGATTCGTGGGCTACAAGCAGTTGGGCAATTCCCGACAATACTATCCGCGCATCAAAAAGAAAGCTTACTTCTCTAAACATGTTAACGGACTTATCAAAAACTTCTTCAATAACAGCTCTTCTCAATTTGCTTCCTTCTTCACGCAAGAAACTAATTTGAGTAAAGAAGAATTAGAAGAATTGAAGGCCATCATCGAAGAACAGATCAAAAAGAAATAGCCATGCTCATATATCTTTTTAAATCCATATCGTGCATGTTGATTTTTCTTGTGTTCTACAAGCTGTGCTTGGAGCGGGAAAAATTTCATCAACTCAAGCGTATCTATCTTTTGTTGAGCTTGCCGATAGCTCTGATCATACCACTCATCACCTACACTACCCATGTAGATGCTATCCTGCCAGCAGGTCAAGGCAATACGATCTTACAAGATAATGATCCGTTCGCTGAAGGCGCAGCATCCTTTGACTGGGGAACACTCTTGTGGTATGTCTACGGAGTGGGAGTACTCCTGTTTGGCCTAAGATTCTTATATCATATGATGGGCATTGTCTTTGAAATCAAAAACAACCTTGCGCTCAAAAAACACAAATTCACACATGTATTGATGCGCAAAGAAATCTATCCACATACTTTTTTCAACTACCTCTTTTTCAACAAACAACAATACCAATCACAGTCTATACCTTCGGAAGTTATTTTACATGAAGAGGCACATGCTCAGCAAAAACACAGCTTTGATATTTTGTTTATTGAGCTGCTGCAAGTCGTTTTTTGGTTCAATCCCATCATCCGACTTTACCGATCCGCCATCAAGCTAAATCATGAGTTCTTAGCAGATACTGCCGTACTTGATCGAGGTATCGAGACCACTACCTACCAAAAAATATTACTGCGCTACACATCAACATCCTGTGCTCCCGTTTGGGCACATCACATCAATCATTCATCAACCCGCCTGTCCAATGAACTTTTCAATGATCAGTTCGGGCAGGTCAAAAAACGTTTAACAATTATGAAATCAAATGCAAAAAAAGGATCCCTTAGGCTCCGTGGAATGGCACTTTTACCCTTGTTAGCCCTCATGCTTTACGGGTTTAGCACGAAGAAAGAGGTAACCCGATATGCCGACTCACCAACTACAACGAACGCAGTGGTAGATTCTTCAGCCACCGACGCAACCCACACCGCACGCAGCATCACCATCGAAATACTAGCCGATAAAACCTATAAAATCGATGGTACAAAGGCTACCAAAAACACCCTGGTTTCCAATGTACATCAATTACACCAAGATTTGAGTCCAGCACTTCGAAATCGACTTATGAACATACACCTCATTTCTTCTGATCCGATTCCCAATGAAGAAGTTTGGTTTATCTATAACTCGCTTTTAGACTATGGTTTCCACCGACTTGTGACCAAAGAGCAAGAAGTGGTGCGTTCCAAAGGAAACACACCTTTCGCCTTAGAAACAAATGATTCTCCTTCCCAAGAAGGTATCACCCAAGAGCAGCTAGACGAATACAATGCCTTGGCTAAAAAATATAATGAACAGCCTAGAAACAAGCGTTTCATTAAAATGAAAGAACTCAGACGTTTGGAATATTTGTACAAGCAGATGAGTGCAGGCCAACGCAAGGCGGCCGAGCCATTTCCTGACTGTGCACCACCACCGCCTCCACCACCACCGCCAGGAGCTTCCGAAGCACTTGTGAAGCGGTACAATTCAACCATAGAGGAGTACAAACAAAAATATCCAGAAATGGTGAAAGAATTAGGGGTTCAAAAAGTTAAGGGGTCTGCCGAAAACATTCCCCAACCACCACCTCCGCCTCCGCCGCCAGAACCGGAAGATCACATTAAAGAGATGATGGCGAAAAATGCACTCTTTTATTATGAAGGCAATAAAATTACTGGAGAGCGAGCGTTGCAAATTGTTCGTGGCGACGGAAATCTGAGTATTCAAACCAAATCGGATAACGGCAAAACCAAAGTGTACCTCCGAAGAAATTAACTAACGCCAACAAGCCAACCCATTGAAAGAGCCAAGGATATCGCTTGGCTCTTTGTGTAACAAAGCGCTCTTTTTTGCGTTTCATTAGTATTCATCAAAAAACGATCGTATGAAACGCTTCTTCTGGATGTGCGCAGGTGCCGACCAAGATATCCTTTCTGAATGCTCCAAATCTGAACAAATTAAACAAGCCGGTATTGGCGGTACGGTATTCTTTACCGCTGTGATGGCCTTTATAGCTGCTGCATATGCTTTGTATACGGTTTTCGACAATGTCTTTACCGCTATATTTTTCGGGCTTATTTGGGGCTTGTTGATATTCAATTTAGATCGTTTTATTGTTTCAACCATTAAAAAGCGAGACAATCGCTGGGCGGAAATTGGACAAGCGATTCCCCGAATTGTTTTGGCCATCATTATCGCTGTGGTAATCGCCAAGCCTTTGGAGTTGAAAATATTTGAAAAGGAAATTGATCGTGTGTTGCTAGAAGAAAAAAATGAATTGACACTCCTCAATCAGGAGCAAATTGCGATGCAATTCACGCCAGAGATACAGCAATTAAACACTGAAATTACCGAGCTCAAAGAGGAGACAACTTCGAAAGAACAAGAGGTGAATGCCCTTTACGACACCTACATCACCGAAGCCGAAGGTACAGCAGGTACCATGAAGCTTGGCAAAGGGCCAGTGTACAAGGAGAAACGTGAAAAGCACGATATGGCGCTGCAGGAACTACAACAACTGAGAGAAGCCAATCAACAGAAAATTATTGCGAAAGAGCAGCAGATTGCAGCGCTTCAAACGGGTCTGGCCAATAAAGTAAACGAAACGCAGCCTACCATCGATAGTTTTGACGGCTTAATGGCGCGGATCAATGCGCTAAACAAACTGCCGTGGCTTCCCTCCTTCTTTATTTTTCTGCTCTTTCTAGCGATCGAGACGGCACCCATCATTGCCAAACTATTAGCGCCTAAAGGCGAATACGATATTCGTTTGGAAAGCATTGAGGAGCGGGTAAAAGGTTGGGCTACGCAACAAAAGGATCAACGCAGCAAGATGACTGCTACCGATGCCATCATCAATGATCGCATCTACGAAGATATAGCAGAAGAAGACGAGCTCTACGACTACAAGCGCAAAAAGGCTCGCGAATTGATGCAGCTGCAAGCAGACGCCTTCTACAAGAGACAGAAAAACATTCTCTAACTAGAATTTCCGGTTTGGCGAAAACGGTCTTAGGTCCAAACTTGTTGACCGACCATCAATGAGCTCTTGGACGAGTTTTCCCGTAGCAGCGGCCATACTCCAGCCCAACATGGCATGCCCGGTAGCAAAAACTAGATTCGAGCATTTTCTGGAATTTCCGATGTATGGTAATCCATCAGGTGTAACCGGTCGCAATCCACAAGCTGCTTGATTTTTTTCCTCTTGTGAAATTTTAATCTCCGGATAGTATTCACGTGTACCCCGGGCAATGGCTTCTACGCGTACCTTATTGATGCGCTGCTGAATACCTGCAATTTCCATGGTACCAGCGAAACGTGTGAACCCATTCATTGGGGTAACCGCAATCTTCCGTTCTGCTAGAATTGCAGGAATCGTGATCCCAAAATCTTTTTCGGAATTGATACGGTAGCCCTTACCAGCTTCCAACAATAGTCGCAAGCCAATCTTTCTACTCAATTGAGGTGCCCAAGCCCCTGCGGCTAGCACAAAAACATCGGCTGTGAGCTCTTTTCGACTAGTTCGAATGCTGTGGATCTTTTCCTTTTCAAAGTGAACATCATGGACTCGCTCGTTGGTGAAAAAAGTAACGCCTTTCTCCTTCAGTCGTCTCTTCATAGACTCCATGAACTCCTGAGGCGTGGTGTGCCAATCACATTCGTAATAAGCGCCGCCAAGTACATCTAAAGCCACCTTTGGTTGCATTTTTTGAATCTGCTGGGCATCCACGGATTTTGCTTTCAAACCTAGCTCTTGAGCCATGGTAATGACCGTATTTTCTTCATCCCAACAGCGCTGTGTTTTGCACAAAACGAAGAGTCCATTTTTATGGGTGCGACCTTTTTGGAAGCCCTCATCCTCTATAATACCATCGTAAAGTTCTTGACTGAGCACTGTGATGTCTTTGATCACAGGAACTGCTCTCTTTACATGATGAGGATTGCACGAACGATTAAAAGCCCACGCCCATCGCACTAAATCTGCATTGAAGCGTGGTTTGATATACAGTGGACTTGAAGCGTTGAACATCCAGCGGAGCCCTTTTTTCATAACGCCTGGTGCTGCTAGTGGAATGAGGTGGCTCGGCGATAAATATCCAGCATTTACGTACGAAGCGCCAGCATCCATATTGGATTGATCGATGATCGTCACTTGATGTCCTTCCGCTTGCAGGTAGTAGGCACTACAAAGTCCCATCACACCTCCGCCGATGATCACCACATGTTTGCTCATATCAGCAGTTCGATAGTTCTTCTTGCAGTTTTTTTGAGAGTCCTCTGACCACCAAGTCATAGGAATGATCGATCAAATCCAAAATCATTTGTGGTGGAATGCTATTCTCCAGAATGACCGTGTTCCAGTGTTTCTTACTCATGTGGTAGCCTCCAAAGATGAAATCCGGATGCGCCTCTCGCAATTGGACGGCGCGTTCTGGATCGCATTTTAAGTTGACTTGTGCAGGAATTCGTTCCAGGCCAGATAGTGCGAACATTTTACCCATCACTTTGAATACCAGCGTCTGCTCGTCAAACGGAAAGTGTTCCGTTACGCCTTTCTTAGACAAACAATATTCACGAAAGGCCTCGATGTTCATGATTTTAATTTTTTGATTTCGTCTGGCAAAACCAGGGCCGAATAATCCAGTTTCCAACCAATAGCCTCCACCATATTTTCTACCATCTTCACGGCGTCTAAGGCTTCTTTCTGAGCGCTCAGCATCAAACCGCTTTCAGGAATCTTATCTAAAATGTGTTGCTTGGCCTCTTGGTTCAGGGTGGAAAGATCTTCAGGTTCAAAACGATTAAAAAGTCCATTTTGGATGTCGTAGTATTGTACATCAGGTTCAATACTTAATACTTCTGGCTCTGGAAATGCTTCTAGAATAATTCGTTTGCGACTGTTATCAGCACGTAGTTTTAATTTTCCTAGGTCGTAGCCAATATGCGCCTTCGCTCGAATCACCACCAAGGCTTTTTTCTTGCTAGAAACCATACGCAGGAAGCGCTCTTTTACATTTTCATAGTGATAAATTTCTGCGAAATCGCCTTCCACGGAAATCAATTTGAAAACCTTTTTCACCTTTTCTAACAAAACCACCGATTGTCTTTCCGTGACTTCGCGATTCGTTCGTTTTTTGAATAGCGAAAAAATCCAGTAGGCCACGATTCCTCCAAGAACAATTCCGAGTATAGTATCTAAAATTCCTTCCATTATACGCTATCTAAGTGTGTGTGTTTGAATGCATCAGGATACTTGAGCCCATATCCCAACATACGGTCAAAACCAGCGTGCGCCAAAAGGACGATTCCTGCTATTTGTAGTACTTCGAGTTCTGATAAAAAACCAATAATCATGACCAAGATGGCTATTCCCAAATGGTGGAAAAGATTATAGGTAAATGCTCCTATTCTAGTATTGGCCAAGTATCCTAACATGCCAATGTCTGGCAATAAAAACAAGGCAGCAAATAACCACCATGAGTGTTCCTGAAGATGCCAAAAGCAGCACCCGAGAATCAGCAGGGCTAGTCCTTCAAGTTGCAGGTTAATTTTCATCATGATCTTCCAATTTATAAATGATGGGCTTACTAGGGCTGGCGTCGTTCTCAAAAGGTGCAATTTGTAGATTGAGTAGGTACGTACCATCTTTTACCCGATTGGGCACGTATATTAACTCCGTGATCGTTGCATCCAATCGAGGCGACTCTTCGACATCCCAAAAAGCCTTGTGGGCAGCCAAAGCACCACCATCCTCTTCTTTATCGATAGAAGGTACGTCTAACAAAACGTGTTTCACTCCTCGGTCACGTAGCCATGCTGCGGCAATACCAAACATGTACGGAGGATTGGTTGCTAGGTACTTTCTCTTTTTCTTCTCCGGAAGATTAGGCAAGGTCCGAATAATGACTGCTTCACGCTTTTTTTGACCCAAGGCATACTTTAATTGACGCATGGAAATCACCAAATCTCCTTCGTGAGGTTCGGGAGCCATGGTGATTACTTCAGCCAAGAAAAAGTACTGTTTTAGTTGTTGATTGATGGAATAAAATTCTTCCGTAATATGTCCGAGGCATTCCGTATGTGTACCGTGTGCGTGCGGATTGAAGTGGATATTGTTAAAGTTCACACTTCCCCCTTCTGCCACCTTTCCGACCCAATCACCGCTACGTACTGCTTCTATTTTCGGAGTTTCTTCTAACCAGGCCAACGGATTTTGCGCACCATCTCTTAAGGGAATTGAAAGATCAATCGCTTTGTGAAGGTCGATAGTATATTTTCGGTGTTGGTGCTTAATGGTTGCTTTCATGAATTGGTTTCAAGCCTATTCTTGGTGATGAAAAAAGTTGATTACTTCCCTAAATTTAGCAGAAATAGGTCAGATGCCAGTCCATCGGCTAGGAATTTTCCCTTTCGGGTGGTGAAGAGATGGTCTTCGTCCAAAAAAAGCAAATGCGCTTCGATATGTCTTCGTGCTTGTTGAAGCAGGTGTTCACGATAGTTTGCACCAAAGTCGGCAGTAATTTTTTCCAAAGAAACGCCCCAAACCGTTCGTAAACCCGTCATTACATATTCGTTGTAACGATCTGTTGTCGAAAGTTTTTCTATTTCCGCGGGTACTTGGTTTTTAGCAAGTGCGTTGATGTATTTTGAATTGTTAGCCACATTCCAACTGCGTTGATGGCCATTAAAACTATGAGCAGACGGGCCAATTCCCAAATAGGTTTTCCCTTGCCAATAAGCAGTATTGTTCTGGCTATAATATCCTTCCTTGCCAAAGTTGGAGAGTTCATAATTCACGAATCCAGCCTCTTCCAGTCGATCAACCAATATTAAAAATTGTCGTTGTGCTTGTTCGTCATCCACCTCAGGCACCAACCCTTTATCTATAAAACTTTTGAGCGCTGTTTTAGGTTCTACTGTTAAGGCATAGCTAGAAATATGAGGTATCTCAAAGGCCAAAGTTTTTTCTATATTGGTTATCCAGCGTTTATCAGTAAGGCCTGGAATGCCGTAAATGAGATCAACAGACAGGTTTTCAAAATACTGCCGCGCAAGGGCAATACAATCCTCCGCTTCCTGAGCAGAATGAGCGCGATTCATAAGTTTGAGATCTTCTTCAAAAAAAGACTGCACTCCAATGCTCAATCGGTTGATGCCTATCGTCTTGTATTGAGTGAAAATATCCCTCGACTGCGCTCGGGATGAGAAAAGGTCGTCCGGATTGGCTTCTAAGGTAATTTCTGGTGTTGCGACCACACTGTAGTTTGCATACACTGTTTCGATCAAAGATTTCAATTCTTCGGACGACAATACACTGGGAGTGCCTCCGCCAAAGTAAATGGTCTCAATGGGTACCTTTACTTCATCCACACGTAGTTGCAGCTCTTTTTTGAGTGCTTCTAGTAGATCGTCCTTCTTTTTTAGTGAGGTTGAAAAGTGGAAGTCGCAGTAGTGACAGGCCTGCTTACAAAATGGAATATGAATGTAGATGCCCGCCATTATTTCTTCACACGACCTTCATTCTGCTTCACAAAGGCCGACCATCCTGTATAGCTCTTTCCCGGAACGGCCTTACCGTCGTTAAAAAAATGACAGACAGCAGCCGCTAGACCATCTGTGGCATCCAAATTTTTAGGCAATACTTTCAACGCCAGAAGACTCTGTAGCATTTTGGCTACTTGTTCTTTGCTAGCATTTCCGTTGCCGGTGATCGCCATTTTGATCTTTTTAGGAGAATATTCCGTGATGGGTACTTGTCTCGACAAACCTGCCGCCATTGCGACTCCTTGGGCGCGCCCAAGTTTCAACATGGACTGTACGTTCTTTCCAAAGAAGGGCGCTTCGATAGCAATTTCGTCAGGATGATAGGTATCGATCAATTCTAACGTTCGCTCAAAAATCAATTTGAGTTTGAGATAATGACCATCTACCTTTTTGAGGTGCAGTTCATTGAGCTGCAGAAATTCCATTTGTTTCCCCGCCACCTTAATCAGTCCGAAACCCATGATCGTCGTTCCTGGGTCGATGCCTAATATAATCTTCTCTGTCTTCAAGAAACCCTTGTTTTCTTCACCATAAAATCATGAAATGTTCTACATTGTGCCTATGCATAGTGGCCTTTCACACAAAACTAAGCAATTATTGACGGCCTTCGTTAAAATTGCCATCCTCTGTGGGGCTAGTTTCTATATTTACTCTCGTCTTACTAATAATGGACAACTTGACCTTTCAACCTTCATTTCTAGATTAGAGCGCTCAGATCTCTTTCAAGCCACCTCCATACTCCTTGTTCTTGGTCTAACGATCTTGAACTGGTTACTTGAAATTTTGAAATGGCAACAGCTCGTACGTACCACGAAAGCTATTTCTTATGGAGCAAGTGCCCAACAAAGCTTGGCAGCACTTACCGCCTCATTGATCACTCCAAATCGTGTAGGCGAATACGGTGCCAAGGCTGTTTACTACGCACCCAACCATCGAAGAAAGGTCTTGTTTTTGAACTTTTGGGGAAATATGACACAAATGGGGGTGACCCTTGTATTGGGTGCCGTTGGTTGCTTCTATTTCTTCTCATGGTACGCCGTTGAAGTGGATTGGTTTCGAATATTTAGGCTAGGCATCCTCTTCTTTGCTTTTGCGTTGCTGATTGTTTTTGCAGGTCGTAAAGCCTCGTTTCAAATCAAGGGTTTTTCCATAAAAAGTATTCGCAACTTTATCTTAAAGATAGGGTTAAATACTCATCTAGTGGCTATAAGCCTATCTGTACTGCGCTATGCTACCTTCTCGTTTCAATATTACTATTTACTAAGTCTTTTTGGTCTAGATCTAGGGTATATTGAAGCCATGGTGGGTATTAGTAGTATGTACATACTGGCTTCTATCATACCTACGCTTACTTTGTTCGATGTAATCATTAAGGGAACTGCTGGCGTTTGGGTATTTGGGTATTTGGGTGTAGACGAATTGACTGTATTAAGTACCACCACTTCTATGTGGCTCTTAAACTTTGTGCTTCCAAGTATTTTTGGCGGATACTATGTGCTGAATTTCCGTTGGAATGCCGAAAGTCAACCTAATTAATATGGAATACCTCGCGTTTGCATTCATTGTTATTTATGTTTGTTGTATGCTATGGTTGGTCATTGGCATCAAGAAGCTACCAACTTTCACCTCAAAAAAGCTGCAAGTAGCCACCGCTTTTTCTATAATCATCCCTTTTCGAAATGAGGAAGCGTCATTGCCAGCACTCCTGGAAAGTTTGAAAGCATTGACGTACCCGAAAGACCTATTTGAAGTGCTTTTGGTAGACGATTCATCCACAGATGATTCCTTGTCAGTTGTGAATGCCTTTAGCGAAAAGAATCCCGCATTGCACATTCGTGTGTTGGCAAACGAGCGACACTCGCCTTCTCCAAAAAAAGATGCCATCCAGACCGCCATCGACCTGGCGCAATATCCGTGGATCCTCACTACCGATGCCGACTGTATCGTTCCTCAAACATGGCTCACTGCCTTTGATGCGTTCATTCAACAACAGCATCCTAAAATGATAGCAGGACCTGTGGCCTATGTGGAATCCACTGGCTTTCTACACCACTTTCAACAGCTAGACCTGCTGAGCCTGCAGGGAGCCAGTATCGGTAGTTTCGGGCAACAACAGCCTTTATTTTGCAATGGCGCGAATTTGGCATACGAAAAAACTGCATTCCAAGCCGTTGGTGGTTTTGAAGGCAATCGAGAAATAGCCAGTGGAGATGATGTTTTTCTTCTTGAAAAGTTTAGAGTCCAATACTCAAATCAAGTGAAGTATCTTAAAAGCACGGAAGCAGTAGTGCACACGCACTCAGAGCCTAATTGGCGAGCCCTCTGGCAACAGCGAATTCGCTGGGCAGCAAAATCGACAGCCTATAAAAATGCACTAACAAAATTGCTAGGACTTGTTGTTTTTTTGGGCAATCTCTCGCTTGTCATATTATTGATTCTGGGTCTACTGAATATTGGTGATCCGCAATGGTTTTTTTGGGCGTTTCTGGTAAAATTCAATATAGATCTTCTACTGATCTATTTAAGTTCTCAGTTCTTTCAACAATCCATCCGCTACTACTTGATGAGCAGTTTGTTGTACCCTTTTTTCAGTACAGCTGTGGCATTTAGTAGTGTATTTGGTGGGTATCGCTGGAAGGGACGCACATTTAAGCGCTAATCCTATTAACTAGTTCAGTTTTGTTACTTTTATTAAAATCTTTCTGACCATGGCCATTTTGGGTATCAATACCTCCAATCCTGCTTTCAACAAGTATTTCTGGGGAGGTCCTTCTTCTAAGGGGAGGAAAATGTCCCTGCAGGGTATCTTTTTTAAATCCATGTTTTGTTTGGCACTTTCCATTCTCACCGCTTCCTACACCTGGAAACTTGGCTATGAAGGAGTGGATCTAAAGTGGTGGACTTCTGGTGGTATTTTGGGCGCCATCGTATGTAGCTTATTAATCTCTTTCAAAAAAGAATGGGCACCGTGGCTGACACCGCTTTATGCGCTGGCGAAGGGTTTCTTCTTAGGGGGCTTTAGCGTGTATGCACATCGCAGATTTCCAAATCTTCCTTTGCAAGCAGTGGGCATGACTTTGATCACTTTTGTGGTGATGCTTATTCTTTTTAAATCGCGTCTGATTAAGGTAACACAGAAGTTTCGAGCGGTCATCATCACTGCAACAGCCACCATTTTTACGATTTACATTATCACTTGGATTTTAAGTTTCTTTGGTATTGCCGTTCCTTTTGTTTGGGGAACTTCATGGTGGGCCATTGGTTTCAATATAGTGGCTGCGATTGTGGCTTCGCTATCCCTTTTATTGGATTTCGATTACATGGAGCGCTATATTGGTCGTGCTCCCAAAGAAAAGGAATGGTTAGCCACTTGGGGGCTTTTAGTCACCCTTATTTGGCTGTACGTTGAGATTCTTCGTTTGATGCGCAAACTGGCTATTCGGTTTTAGGGGGAAGGGTTTACCGCAATGTCTACACTGAAAATAGTAGCCACTGGTTGGTTGCGCTTCAGAGCAGGAAATAAGCGAGGCAAAGAATCAAGACTTTGGTGAAGTAGGCTGTCGAGCGTAGGTAATTGAGCCCGCAACGCAGAAGAAGATTGAATTCCAGTAATTTGAATGTTTCCCAGCGTATCTACCTCGAAAGCCACATTGATCGCCTCGTTGGTGCCATCTGCTACGACAAATAATTGCTTCTTCAATTGCTGGTCTAGCGTGTTCCTCACGGTTTCCACAAAACAGCGTTTCTGAGCAGGTTTTTCAGCCAACTCCTCGCAATGATCGAACAATGGATAGGTGTCTACTGCATTCCAATCGATTTCTTGTAAGACCTTGTTGGCAATCGCTTCTGGATCTTCCGCCTTTTTGAAATATTCACAAGAAAACAGGCTTGCCAGAAGCAAGAGTCCACAAAAAAATCGCACTGTTTTCCAGATGATTTCCACAGCTAGAAAAGTACGATAATTTTGTCACTCTACAGGCTGATCAACATTTGTCGCTCAGCTCTTTTTTCTTCGCCTCCGTCATGAGTAGAATATGTCGGATTTTCAAGTTTTCCCCTTGCATTCCTTCGGAAATGACAATATGCCAACCGAAATTCGTTTTAAAGGGTTCGGAAATTTCTCCTTCTTTGAGATCGAAACATATCTTCTTGAAGTTTTCCTCAAACGGAGCGTCTTTCGACATATAATACAAGCCACCATTTGCTTTAGAGCCAGGATCTTCCGAATGTAAAATAGCCATGGTTTCAAACGATTCTTTGCCTTTCAAGATTTGTTCACGGAGGAGTTTCAACTTTAGATATAATTTGCTGTCTTCCGAAGTATTGGAAGGCCCACTTACTTGTGCTAAGGTTCCTATGGAACGCTTCACTTTTTGATTCGCTGCAATCTTGAAGGTGATGGGAAGTGAAAATACTGTACCGACTGG
>CAWUKP010000039.1:0-13108 GCA_963922975.1 uncultured Spongiivirga sp.
GGAAGATAATCTACAAGATACCTTCTTGTATGTCTTCAAAAATCTGAAAAAGTACAGAGGAACAGGTTCTTTTGAAGGTTGGCTGAAACGAATTGCCATCAATAAGGCCATTGATCGCTATAAGAAGGAAATACGCAGTTTGGCCGTGGAAGATACTTTAGCCGCGGAACCCGTGTTGATTCTGGAAGAAGAGACGCATGCCCTTACGATTGACGAACTATTAAGTTGCATCCAAAGATTACCTGCACAATATCGGATGGTCTTCAACTTGTATGAACTAGATGGCTACGGACACCGAGAAATTGCAGAATTATTGGCCATTTCAGAAGGAACGTCTAAGTCAAACTTGCACCGTGCCAAAGTATTGCTGCGTGATAGTATTCGAACTTACAAGAACTCGAGAACATGAGAACAGGAACCAAAGACATAGGACTCGTATTGAAGGAAAGGCTTGCGGAGATGGAACACAGGCCAAATGCGCTCGTTTGGTCAAACATTCTCGCACAGCAGCAAAATGAACGTTCCAAGCGTAGAAAACTGTGGGCATGGTTGATTGCTCTACTGACTGTAGGACTGATCGGATTGCTGATCTTCTTCCTGAATAACAATACTTATAAACTCACCGAAGGCGAAATTCCAGCTGAAATTGTTCAGCCTCAAGATGTGGATAAAACCGATATCCCCTCATCCAAGCAACATATGCAAGAAACAACACCATTGGGTGCTGATCACGATCAAGACGATGCGGCGCACACCGCAGATAGCGTATCGAATCGACCTACAGGAGCGGAGAACAGCAACAAAAATGGTCAAAACACCCCTTCAGTGGGTCAACAAGGTGGTCCTTACAGTAGTTATGGTATTCCGCGAACTTCATCTTATTACCTGAATAACCGCTATCAGCCATCAAAAAGAGCCTCAAATAGGAACGGTTCCTATAATTCGAACAATCGTGGAGAGATCTTCGAATCTGGCAGCTACCAAGATGCCTATAATCTCCATGCGCTAGCACTAGATTCAAAGGGGCTAATCCTGCCGCCTATGGAATTAAAAGCAGACCTTCGAATCAAACCTGAAAATGTCTCAGTGGAACGCACTGATGAAATGCTCACTAAAAAATTTGAGATCATCGCGCTAAGCGGACCTATTTTGTATGCTGCTAATAGCGGCACGCTGCTGGGTGATCAATTTGTGGAACGTGCCGCGCAAACCAGCACGAATTTGAGCTATGGGGCCTATCTTTCCTATCAAATGACTGAAAAATTGGCGCTCCGCATTGGAGTGACTCGTTGGAATTCGGAGATCACCATTCCAAATATTGCCATAGGCGAGAATCAACCCAACGCCCTTTTTGCCAACGTAGACCTAGCTGGGAGTTTTGACCCTTCAAGCCTTGCCTCTGAAAATAGTATCGATATGGTTCAAACCGTTACCTACTTGGAAACACCAATCGAGTTCGTTCATCATATTTACGGAAATCAGTTCAGTATCTACGCGGTTACAGGGTTGAGTACGCTTTACCTCAATGAAAATCGGGTATTCGCAGACATTGGTGAACGCATTTTACTGGGCGCAAATCGAAACTACCTTAATCTAGGCATTAGTGGTAATTTAGGACTTGGCCTACACTACCGGGCCTCTGAGAACCTTTTTTTCCAGTTGGAACCCATGTTTAAATACCACCTCAAAACACTTGAAAAAGTGAATGGTGGTGCCCCGTACACCTTCGGAATTCAAACCGGACTCCGAGTACGCCTATAGTCCAGACCTGTGTTGCAGGAGCCTCAGAAATGCTATTTTCTGCGTATCTTGATGAAAAGTTTTCGATGAAATCAATTCTTTGCATCCTCTTGCTATGTGCAAGCGGTCACATCATGGCACAAGAAAACCCAACGACATCGCTTCCCTATCGCGAAATTCCTGCTTCCGCAGAAAATTATGGCCCTGGTAACGTTCTCGCTCGAATGATTGACGGACTAGGCTACCGATACTATTGGGCCACGGAAGGTCTCCGAGAGAGTGATCTTCTCTATGCGCCAACAAAAGAAGCCCGCACCAGTCGCCAAACCTTAGAACATATTTACGGACTTTCAGAAACGGTGGTGAATGCTACCAACAACAGCCCGAACGTTCGTCCGGCAGATTGGTCAGCTTGGAGTTTTGAAGAATTGCGAGCTAAAACGCTACGAAACCTCAAACAGGCCAGTGCTAATTGCGCAAATAAAAGTGCTGAGGAGATCGGCGAGTTCAAAGTCAAATTTGATTTTGGAGGTCGGCAAAGCGAGTTTCCGTACTGGAATATGATCAATGGCCCACTCTCTGATGCGATTTATCACGTAGGGCAGGTGGTTTCGTTTCGCCGTTCCTCGGGAAATCCAATTCATTCAGGGGTCAATGTTTTTATGGGGAAGACCAAAGAATAATCATTCACTCTCAAGAAGCATGAAACCTAGACGACAACTAGCCAATCTGCGAATCTTGTTATTCTTTCTATTTCTTGGAAATTTGGCAAACAGTCAAATAAATCTAGAAAATACCAACGATTCCTGGAGGCTTCTTGTAGATGGACAACCCTTCGACATCAAAGGAGCTACTTTTGGTTATGTAGACGATGTAGCCAGTTACGATCGCCATTTTCAGGAATTACAATATTTGGGGGTGAATACGATTCGACTCTGGGGAACAGACAAAAACACCTGGAAACTTCTCAATTCGGCGCATAAATACAATATCAAAGTGATGGTAGGTATTTGGATGCGTCACGGTAGACCAGGTATGGAAGACGATGATCGTTTTGATTACCTCAAAGATGAAGAAGGTAAAGAAGCCATGTTTCAAAATGCTGTGGATGTGGTGGAAAAATATAAAAGTCATCCCGCTGTTCTTTGCTGGGGTGTTGGCAACGAAGTATACCTCAACACGGCCACAAATGCAGAAAAAATTGCGTATTCAAAATTGCTGGAGCGTATTTGTGCCAAGATTCAAGGTATGGATTCAAGGCATCCCATCATTTCTGTGGAAGCGTGGACTTTCGGTTTAGATTGGTGGGAAAAGTATGTGCCTTCCATCGATATCTATGGTCTGAATTGCTATGGCCCTGGCGCAGCCGTTCTTTCAGAAGAGCTTCACAAAAAGAATATTAAAAAGCCTTTCATCATTACAGAATTTGGTGTGATAGGTGAATGGGACATCCAAGAAGAGATCAAAGGTGTCAAGATAGAACCGTCGGATACGCAGAAATATACTGCAATCGCAAGAGGATATCCCGATTGGATCAAAGAACAACCGGGTTGTTTGGGAGTCTATGTTTTTCACTACGCAAACGGCAGAAACTTTATTGACGCATGGTTTGCTACACATTTTAACAATAAAAGACGCCCCGCTTACTGGGCCATTCGAGAGGCTTATACAGGTCAAAAATCTGAAAATTACCTACCAGAAATAAAAAAATTTAACCTGCCTCAAGAACCGCAGGAAAGCGGCACATGGATACCCACGGAACTGGCCTTAGCAGATACCGAAAATGATTCTTTAAGCATTCGTTTCCTCTACAACCAACGCAGCGGCAGTCGCAAGCGTAAAGATCAAATACTCCCCTTGCAACATCGTGGCAGTCTAACTGATGGTTTTGAAATCTTCCTACCTAAAGAAGATGGCCCCATTAAAGTTTATGTAACGGTCGAAGACGCAGCGAATAATCTGGCTATGGCTGCATCAGTTATGGAAGTACAAGATGCCGATGCACGCCAGCGGAAATATTTGGTACCAAAAGTAGTACTGCCCTTTTACGTCTACAAAGATCACGGCAAACTACCTTACGCACCCTCAGGGTATATGGGCAACTACAAATCTATCGAGGTGGATGTCAATCATCCTGGCGCCTATGCTGGTAGCTCTGCCATCCAAATACGGTATACTACGGAAGGTAATTGGTATGGTGTGGGTTTTGTAGATCCAGCCAACGACTGGGGTGATATTTTGGGTGGTTATGATCTCAGTGGTGCCAAAACCTTTAGTTTTTGGGCAAAAGCTTCGAAAAATGTGAAAGCCACTATTGGTTTTGGCTTAATTGATGCCGACAAGCCGTATCCAGATACCGCCAAAAAGACAATTGAAGTCGAGTTGACCCCCAAATGGAAGCAATACAGCTTCAAAACAAAGCGATTGGATCTCAGTTGTATTCGGTCAGGCCTCGTGATCTTTTCAAGTGGTTGGGCGGGCCCACATGAAATCTATTTGGATGAAATAGTTTTTGAGTAGGACAAACCAATATCTATTACCAAATATTTGTTTGCTCTAGGAAGAAAAGAGTAGCGAATCATAAAAGTATCCTAAAAGTTTCGATTAGATACATCTACGAGCATCCTGAACTCGTACGTAAAAGAAAACAACTATGAAAAATGTCATTTTTAGCGTTTTTACGTGTCTGGTTTACACAGTGAGCGCTCAAGAAATACGGTCCATGGGAGAAGTGGAAAGCAGACAAGAAGCATCTATGAGTGCTGTCGTTGGAAAGAATGTAGACGGTGTTTACAGATATTATGCAAAAGGTTCTTCAGTTCCCTTTACAGGAATCTTGTTTGCGAAATACGAAAACGGCCAATACTCTTCTTGGCAAGAATACGTAGACGGGATCGGTGAAGGAAAGTGGATCAACTATTATGAAAACGGAAATTTCAAAGAGGTAGGACACTACCGACAAAATAAAGTTGAAGGACCTATAAAAAAATACTACGTTGACGGAACGATCAAAGCAGAAGGAACCTACAAAGATTGGCGTATAAAAATTGGTAAGTGGTATTATTATAATCCTTCTGGAGGCCTCATTAGAACAGTTGATTACGGCACCAAAGGAAGCATTGAAGAAGTAAACGCATATTTCGAACGAGGAGAGATTTCGCGCACTTGGTACCGAAGTATACTTTCTAATAATGGATTTGAAGTGGAGTAACAAATAGCGAACTACTCAAACGAATCACCAAAGACACTCGTTGATCATAGATTCTACATCCTAAAGTTTTTTTGTCCTTTATGTAACATTTCCGTACCCTTTTACGTATAACCACATAGCTAGGAAAAAGAAACCCATATTTTCACCCAAAAATTTTAGGAGATTAGTAGATGAGACAACTGAAAATCACGAAGCAGGTAACCAATAGAGAAACTGCTTCGTTAGACAAGTATCTGCAAGAAATTGGTAAAGTAGACCTGATTACAGCAGACGAAGAGGTAGAGTTGGCGCAGCGCATTAAAGCGGGCGACCAGATTGCTTTGGAGAAATTGACCAAAGCCAACCTTCGTTTTGTGGTGTCTGTTGCCAAGCAATATCAAAACCAAGGATTAACGCTTCCTGACTTGATCAATGAAGGAAATCTAGGTTTGATCAAAGCGGCCAAGCGTTTTGACGAAACTCGCGGTTTTAAGTTCATCTCTTATGCCGTTTGGTGGATTCGTCAATCCATTCTCCAAGCCTTGGCCGAGCAATCGCGTATTGTACGTCTGCCATTGAACAAAATTGGTAGCATCAATAAGATCAATAAAACCTTTGCCTACCTCGAGCAAGCGCACGAACGTGTGCCTAGTGCCGAGGAAATCGCAAAGGAGCTAGATATGACTGTCAACGATGTAAAAGAGTCGTTGAAAAATTCAGGTCGCCACGTATCCATGGATGCACCCTTGGTGGAAGGTGAAGATTCAAATCTCTACGACGTATTACGTTCTGGAGAATCGCCAAATCCAGACAAAGATCTATTGCATGAATCACTTCGTGTGGAGATTGAGCGTGCTCTGGAGACTTTAACGCCAAGAGAGGCAGATGTGATTCGTCTGTACTTCGGATTGGGTGATCAACACCCAATGACACTTGAAGAAATTGGTGAAACCTTCGATCTAACACGCGAGCGCGTTCGTCAGATTAAAGAAAAAGCCATCCGTAGATTGAAGCACACATCACGAAGTAAAATATTGAAAACCTATTTGGGTTAACAATTATTTGACAAGTACCCAAACATTTTGCTATATTGCAGCAAAGTTGTTAAAAATTATTACTGTATAACAGTTTTTTCATAACTGTTCGTTTTTTGATTGATGAATGAACTCCGGCTGATTACCGGAGTTTTTCATTTTATGTACTTTTGCGCAAACAACGCTTCGATGACTCCAAAACGCATTGCCCCTTCCATTCTTGCAGCAGATTTTGCCAATCTCCAACGTGATATTGAACTTGTGAATCGTTCGGAGGCCGATTGGTTCCACATTGATATTATGGATGGTGTATTTGTTCCGAATATCTCCTTCGGAATGCCAGTACTCAAAGCTATTTCGCAGCATGCAAAGAAAACGATCGACGTACATTTGATGATCGTAGACCCAGATCGCTACATTCAAACATTTGCAGACCTCGGCGCAAATATTTTGACAGTACATTACGAAGCATGTACGCACTTGCACCGCACCTTACAAGCTATCAAGAGTACGGGTATGAAAGCTGGAGTGGCTTTAAATCCACATACCCCTGTGCACTTGCTGGAAGACATCATTCAAGATATTGATTTGGTATGTGTAATGAGTGTGAATCCTGGATTCGGTGGACAAAAATTTATTGAACACACCTACGAAAAAGTTCAAAAGTTGAAGGCCTTAATTACGGCGAAAGGCGCGCATACGGAAATTGAGATTGATGGTGGCGTAAACGACCAAAACGCCAAAGATTTGATCGATGCTGGAGCAGACGTACTGGTGGCGGGAAGCTTTGTTTTTAAGAGCGACGATCCAGAGGCGACCATTGCCAATCTGAGAATGGTGGCCAACTCTTGATTCTCTCGAAAATTTGCTAAAATCAATGCACGCTAGTAACCCGCGTAGTTGAAATTCAACATCTTCTTTACAGTATTATACACTTCCGGAAAATGGTGTCTGAATTCGGATGGTGTTTCAATGAAATACTCCACCAAGACTGCGATAAACTCAAACTTATTCGTAAAAGCATATTCACGGATGTAGTCTGAATTGCGTAATTGCTCAAGGAAATCTGAATCTTTGAGCATCAATTCCAAGCGTTGGAAATTGTATAGGAATTCTGAGGCACTTGGGTCGCGCCCATGTTTTTGAATACTTGTTAAGTGAATGGCGTGCGTGAACTCGTGTATCCCCAAGTTTCGATTGTCGGTTTTATTCGCGTACCCCTGTTCAAATGCTTCCCAAGAGAATACAAGGGCCTTGTATTTCGGGTTGAATTCTCCAATGTTCACATTCGCGTTAAACTGCGAAAAATACTCGCCAGGATATACAATGATTTTCTGTACCAGATCAATATTGAAGTCACGCATGCCAAAAGTGAGCATCATGGCGGTGGCCGCAATTAAAACGCGTACCCTATCGGTAATAGAAAAGCGATCTCTTCCTTCGAAACTGGTTTCCGAGATAAATCGCGCCACCCGATACTCAAAAAACTTTCGCTCTTCTTCATTGAGCTTCTTATAAAACGAGACCTCTTTCCTAAGTACGTCGCGTTCTGTATCAGAGAGTGCTAATTTAAAAGGGTAGAAATGCAGAAAAAACGGTTTCCCCGTGCTGCGGTAATGTGCATTTTGCACCACCTGAAAGGCATAATAGGCTATCAGGTAGACCAATAAGGCAATCAAGGAGTAGGCCAGATAGATCATTTTTAGGCTTTTACGGGGTCTTAGCGTGTGCCAAGCTACTTATAATTTTCCACATGTCAAACGTAAAAATGACGCTTTTATGATGGCTCATCGCCGAAAAGCGTATAAAAAAGATGAATTGAAGAGGTACTATTTCTCTAATCGGCCAATGGCGCAACTAATATAAGACTTTGCCCTACTGACGATGGTATTGGGATCGCCAGTAATAGGATATCCAAGATCCGTCAACTCCGCCCGCAGCCCCTCCATCGCATTATGTGAGCGATAATCAAAACTCACTGAGCATGAATCTACGTCTATTTCTACCTTGGAGATGCCCACTATTTGCTGCATCCGCTTCTGAATTGCATTCTTACAGCCCTCACATTTGAGATTTTGAATGGTGACGGTGGTTCTCATCGAATCTTGGATTATGCCTACAAACATAGCGCGCAGGAACCCCTTGAAACGATGATATAAGTCAGTGAAAGATTCTTTTTTGTGGAAATTATGCTGATTTCTTTTTAAAGAGCTGAGAACCTCTAAAAACCGTCGGCCAAGCGTTGTAGTGCAACCGTATCTATAACCTTGATACGCTTGCCTTCTGTACTGATCCAATTCTCCTTTTTGAAAGAAGTAAGGGTCCGAATACAAGCCTCCTTAGCGGTGCCAACAACACCCGCAATGTCTTCCCGAGTCAAAATTAACGCGATAAAACCTTCAGCATCGGTGTCAAAATACTCATGAAGATAGAGCAATACTTGAGCGATGCGTTGCTTAACACTCTTTTGTGCCATGTCTACAATGGCATCATCTGCCAGTTTTAGATCATGTGCCATGTGCAGTAATACTGCCTTGGTAAATTCAGTATTGTTGTTGATACTATCCTCTAAATGGCTTTTGGGAATGTAGCAAACCTCCATATCGTTTAGCGCAACCGCACTTAGGTTGGTAGCTTCTTGAGAAATAACAGAGCGTTGTCCAAGCACTTCTCCCTTGGTTGCGAGTTTGACAATTTGATCTTTGCCATTGTCGCTCATCTTGGCCAATTTGGTCACACCATCTCGAACACAAAAGACTCCATTTAGCTTTTCTCCCTCTTCAAAAAGCGTTTCGCCCTTTTTGATGGTCTTGGTGACCTTGCTATCAGAAATACGCTTCAGTTCCTCTTTATTCAGGGCTTTCAGTGAATTAAGCTGTCTAATGATGCAATTTTCGCAGCGACTCTCCATGGTTTGTATCTATGTCATGATATCTGATATGAAGATACTAAAAAAAGAGGGGGAACAAAGGTTTTTTAACGCTTCTGTGCGTTTGAAATACCAAAAAGAATGTTGAACAGAAAAAAGTGCTTCTACTCTCCTAAATCCGGACGATCTTCATAAAAATCCTTGAACTCCTTGTCGGTTTTATAGTCGTCGGTCAGAACTTTATAAACCGCCACCAATAACAGACCCTGCCCCAAAATCGTCAAATAAAATACCCAGGAAAAAGACGCGTTAAGTGTCGCCAATATCGTGATCATCACCAACACTAAGGTGGTGAGTACCAACATGGGCATCGCTTTAATTTTCATAACACTGTTTTTGTTTACAATTTAACGAATCTCTTTAAACGTAAGGAGCGTGCCCTGCTAATCTTTTCTTAAAGCGGTGACAAAAGTCACCTTTTTTCCTTCCAAATGAGGGCAAATTTGCTCTAGGTATGATTAGCAAATTGGATTGAACTATGGAAAATTGTTTCCATTGCGGTGACCTCTGTGAACAGGAAGTTATTGTGCACCAACAAAAGAAGTTTTGTTGCTTTGGTTGCAAAACAGTGTATGAGATTCTGCAGGAAAACGGGCTCTCCCATTATTACGATATTAACGAAAATCCTGGCACTTCACCTTTTGCCAATGAAGGTAAATACGATTTCCTAGCCGACGTTCAGATCGCTAAGAAATTACTGCTTTTCGACGAGCAAAATACGCATGTAGTTTCCTTGTCCATTCCCTCTATTCATTGCAGTTCTTGTATTTGGGTACTTGAGAATTTACACAAATTGTGTAGAGGTGTGAAAACTTCGCAAGTGAACTTTCCAAAGAAGAAGGTACAGATCACCTATTCCTCAGAAGAAACCTCTTTGCACGCGCTCGTATTATTATTGACCAGCATTGGGTACGAACCACAGATTTCTCTAGACGATGCTACACCCAAAGAGACCACCACAGACCGAAGTCTTATTTACAAATTGGGAGTGGCCGGTTTTGCCTTTGGAAATGTGATGTTGCTGTCGTTTCCTGAGTATTTTGAAGTCAACGAATTTTGGTTAGAACGTTTTAAACACCTCTTCCGGTGGATGATGTTTGCCTTTTCTTTACCAGTCGTTTTCTATGCCGCAAGTGATTATTACAAATCGGCCATCAAGGGCTTGCGGTCTGGTATTTTAAACATTGATGTACCCATTGCACTGGGGATATCCGTGCTTTTTGTACGCTCGAGTTTGGAAATCATCATGGACTGGGGAACTGGATTTTTCGACAGTCTAACGGGGCTCGTATTCTTTTTACTGGTAGGCAAATTTTTCCAGCAAAAAACCTACGCCTTCCTGTCTTTTGAACGCGATTACAAATCCTACTTTCCGCTAGCGGTTACTAAATTGACCGAACAGCCAAATTCAACAAAGGTCCACGAAGAACAAACACAAGTATTCGACTTAAAAGCGAACGACCTTATCTTTATTCGTCATGGCGAATTGATTCCAACCGACGCGATCTTGGAAGAAGGCCAGGCACTGATCGATTACAGTTTCGTTACGGGTGAAGCTGCCCCCATCACTAAAAACGAAGGCGAGACTTTGTATGCGGGAGGAAGACAACAAGGAGGGACCATCAAACTTCGTGTACTCAAACCCGTAGAACAGAGTTATCTGACCCGTTTATGGTCTAGTGAAGTGTTTCAAAAAGATAAGCAAAGTAGCTTCCACACCTTAACTAATAAGATCAGTAGGCATTTCACCATTACGCTTATTAGCATTGCGCTTATGGCGATGATCTTCTGGTTATTATATGACGCTTCACTGGCACTCAATGTATTTACCGCTGTGCTTATTGTAGCCTGCCCCTGTGCCATTGCCTTAGCTGCACCTTTTACTTTGGGAAATCTGCTTCGCATTTTTGGCAACCATAAATGTTACTTAAAAAACAGCTTAGTGATTGAGCAATTGGCTCAGATCGATACGGTTGTTTTTGATAAGACTGGCACCCTTACAAGTACCAAAAATAATGTGGCAATCTATGATGGAATCAGCTTGACCAATGAAGAACAATCGCTACTAACATCAACACTCAGAGCTTCTGGTCATCCGTTGAGCAGAGCATTGTATCAACTATTGAAGGACAAAGACATCTATTCCCTGGATTATTTTGAAGAAGAAACTGGAAAGGGAATTTACGGCAAGGTGAAGAACTATTCCATCCGTGTTGGAACTTATGATTACGTGTTGACCTCTTCTTTGGAACCACAAGCCCAGCAAAGCATCGATGCGACGAAAACAGTAGTTCATATCAGCAGCAATGACGTATACAAAGGTTGCTATGTGTTTCAGAATAACTACAGAGAAGGAATTGAAGAGCTGTTCGGCAATCTCAAAAACGAGTACCAATTGATGGTGCTCTCTGGCGATAACGATGGCGAACGGAATACTTTGGAAGCGATGCTTCCGCCAAAAACAGCCCTCGTATTTAATCAAAAACCAGAAGACAAGTTAGCATTCATCAAAGACCTCCAAGAGCAAGGAAAGAATGTCATGATGGTGGGCGATGGCTTAAACGACTCTGGCGCCTTGGCGCAAAGTAATGTAGGGATCGCAGTGTCTGAAAATGTGAACGTTTTCTCTCCTGCTTGCGATGGCATTCTGGATGCGAGTAGATTTGAAGACCTCAGCAAGTTTCTTGCACTTTCAAAAAAGGGCATTCGTATCATCAAATATGCCTTTGTTTTTTCGCTCTTATACAACCTTATCGGATTAGGATTTGCCATCACAGGCAATTTAGAACCTGTAGTTGCTGCCATTCTTATGCCGCTAAGCTCTATCAGCATCGTGGTCTTTACCACCTTATATAGTTACCGCATCGGACAACGATTAAACCCTCAAACACCTTCTTCCTATGAAACAATTTAGAACACCATACACTGCTGAAGACATGCAGGTTTCGGAATGGATGAAAACATTCCACAACCGCATTTTCTCGGCACAGGAAGATACCGACTCGGTAATCCGAGATTTAGAGCGAGAAATAAGCCAGCTTAAGAACGACTTACTGCATCGATTACAAATTGAAAAAAATGTCCTAGACGCCACCATTCTTAACCTGATCAAAGTGGTCTCAAGCGCCATCGACCGCTTTTTTCAAGTGGTGTTTCCCACCAAGAAAGAAAGCTGCCATTTTTGTCAGCAATCTGTGAGAGAAATGAAAAATATCCAAAAAGATCTGGCTGTCATTGGTCTTTATTTAGAAGTATGAAACAGGAAGTAAACATCGGTGATTTAGGTGATAAATGTCATCATTTTTGAAGACCTACGCACCTAGTTTTACACCCTAATTATAGCATCGCTATGAATATCATTTATCTATTACTCACCGTAAGTGTTGTTGTCGCCTTGATCTTCTTTGCGGCCTTTGTCGTCTCCGTACGAAAAGGACAATACGACGACACCTACACACCCTCGGTTCGCATGCTGTTTGACGACGAGCTTGTTCCAGAAGATGCAACCGAAGAGATTACAACTACAGACGATACAAATCACTAACTGAACAATTCACAACGATTATGGAAGTACAACAGTTTTATTATGATAACCGGATTGTCCGAAAGTTTATCGTAGCCACTCTGTTTTGGGGGGTCATCGGCATGACCGTGGGGCTCTTGCTGGCCTTCATGTTTCTTTTCCCAAATCTCACAGACGGCATCTCGTGGCTCAGTTTTGGTCGGTTGCGGCCATTACACACCAATGCGGTGATCTTCGCCTTCGTGGGGAACGCCATTTTTGCAGGGGTATACTACTCCTTGCAGCGCTTACTCAAAGCGCGCATGTGGAAAGACTGGTTGAGCAACTTCAACTTTTGGGGCTGGCAATTGATTATTGTGGGAGCGGCCATCACTCTGCCTTTGGGATACACAACCTCCAAAGAATACGCAGAGCTAGAGTGGCCCTTTGACATCGCCATTGCGCTAGTTTGGGTAGCTTTTGGCGCCAATATGATCGGTACGATCCTCAAAAGAAGGCAACGCCACCTGTATGTGGCCATCTGGTTCTACCTGGCGACTTTCGTTACCGTAGCGGTACTTCACATTGTGAATAGCATGGAGATTCCAGTGAGTGCCTTAAAGAGCTATTCTATGTATGCATGTGTTCAAGATGCCTTTGTACAATGGTGGTATGGACACAACGCGGTGGCCTTTTTCCTTACGACTCCTTTC
>CAWUKP010000040.1:0-12981 GCA_963922975.1 uncultured Spongiivirga sp.
GAATTATAGATCATGTTTCGACCAATCCTGACGTGTTGAAGAAGGAAAAGGTTGCACCGCAAAATACTCCGAAGAAAGAAGCGTCTACCGAGGCACCTTCTCAAAGTAAGCCCCAGAAACCTTCTCAGGATGCAAACGAAGGACGCAAGCGCAACGACCAACAAAATCGCAAAGACGGACAAGGCTCGCAAAAAAATCAAAAAGGTTCGCAAGATCAACGCAGACAGCATAAGAACCAAAACCAAAATCAGAACCAAGGCGGGCACCAGCATCAACAGCAAAATCAGCGTAAGCACGACAACCGTCAACATAAAAACAACGGTCAGCACAAAGACCGCCAGCAGCAAGGAAATGCTCAGGTGGACAAATTTAATCGTGATACACGCAATCGCTACAGAGAGCCCGATTATGAATTTGATGGAATCATTGAAAGCGAAGGCGTACTCGACATCATGTCTGATGGCTACGGTTTTCTAAGATCTTCAGACTATATGTATTTGTCTTCACCAGACGACATCTACGTATCTCAGTCGCAGATTCGATTGTTCGGTTTAAAGACAGGAGATACCGTACTCGGACAAGTGCGACCGCCTAAGGAAGGCGAAAAATACTTTCCGCTGATTAAGGTGAATAAAATCAACGGTTTAGATCCGCAAGTGGTACGAGACCGTGTATCTTTTGAACACCTCACGCCCTTGTTCCCAGACGAAAAATTCAACCTGGCGGAGCGTCAAAGCACGATTTCCACTCGTATTGTTGATTTGTTCTCGCCTATCGGAAAAGGACAAAGAGGAATGATCGTTTCTCAGCCTAAAACGGGTAAGACGATGTTATTAAAAGACATCGCGAATGCAATTGCGGCGAACCATCCAGAGGTGTATCAGATCATTTTGCTCATCGATGAGCGCCCTGAAGAAGTGACCGACATGCAGCGCAATGTAAAAGGTGAAGTCATTGCTTCTACTTTTGATAAGGAAGCTTCTGAACACGTGAAAGTAGCCAATATTGTGCTTGACAAAGCAAAACGACTTGTTGAGTGTGGCCATGATGTGGTCATTCTTTTAGACTCCATTACACGACTGGCCAGAGCTTACAATACCGTACAGCCTGCTTCCGGAAAGGTGTTGAGTGGTGGTGTGGATGCCAATGCCCTGCACAAACCTAAACGCTTCTTTGGTGCCGCACGTAATATTGAAGGTGGAGGTTCCTTATCGATCATTGCCACTGCATTGACCGAAACGGGCTCTAAAATGGATGAAGTGATTTTTGAAGAATTCAAGGGAACTGGTAATATGGAATTGCAACTCGATCGACGTATCGCGAATCGCAGAATTTTCCCAGCCATCGACCTGATCTCATCAAGTACTAGGCGCGACGACCTCTTACTCGACGAAAACGCCTTGCAACGTATGTGGATCATGCGTAAATACCTAGCGGATATGAATCCTGTAGAAGCTATGGAATTCATGGAAGACCGCATGAAGCGCACCCAAAACAATGAAGAGTTTCTATTGACCATGAATCAATAGCGTTGCCAAATACAATTAAAGGCCCTTTGTACTACGAAGGGCTCTTTTTTTGAAAATTGCACAAGGCAAAAGCCCCTTTTATCGCATCTTAGAATTTAGCTATCTTTGTCGGGAGTGTTGGCCCGATTGTTGCTGTGTTGACATTCAAAAGCAATGTAACCGATGACGCGCATAGTTTTCTTATCGATCGTTCTATTCTCTGTCGCCCTTTTTTCATGGGGACAAGAAATTCCTAATCACCAATTCAAGCTGATCACAGGTTTTGATATTCCAGACACCCAAGATGTTTTCGGAGAGGTGGTAGAAAGTCAATTCAATATCAAAGAACTTTTTGACCAGTTTGTAACTGACAAAGAAGCCAGCAGTGTTACCTTATACGAATACAATAATACAGGGAAGATTTCTGTGATCCGGTTTTACAGCTCTCAAGCTTTGTATAACCAACGAAAGCCAGATTTTCAATATATTTTCGAATACGGAAAAGGCAATCGCCTCATTCGATTTTACAACCAAGGACCTCCTAACATTTCCAAAATAATGACAGCACTGAGCTACGATTCTAGGGGCTTGGTTTCTTCTATCAAGCGTTTTGGCAACAATCAAGGCACAGAGGCGTACGGAAAAGTGTTAGCAACGACGAATTTTGCATATGACAACCAGGGTAGGCTTTCCAAATCTAGAGAAATCTTTAACGGCACTAATCGCAGACCACTGCAAGTTTCCTATGAGTACCATCCTGATAAAGGGCTCAGCACTAAAAAGATGTATGAAGAGTCTCCGCAAGGATCCTTAGTTTTAGTTGGTAAAACGGAATATGAGTTAGCAGGTGGATTGTTGCGTTCACAAACTGAATATACAGCTCAAGCAACTGATAGTATTTCCTCCCTGCGCCAGTCGCCTGACGGCTTATTTATTGGCAAAAAGCGGCTCTTTGAATTTTCACCTAACAACAAGGCATGGGTGAGTAAAGCTGTGTATGAAGCCGAGCAGTTGGATGTAAGTTATAGTGTTAAGAAACCCATTGCAACGATCAAAAGAAGCTACTTATCTACAGAAGAACGTGCTAAAAAACGAAGAGCCTTCGAGGCCAATCGTCAGCGTGTTATTCAAGAGCGAAAAGACAGAGAACTCGCAGAGCAAACACAGGCGTTAAATGCACAAAAGAAGGCGCAATTACAAGCCATCAATGAAAGCATTAACAGACTGTATATTGAAAAAGACTTTAGCAAACCTGCCAATTCAGAAGCGCGCAATAAGCCATTGAAGAAGCACCTTTTCAATGCCTATCAGGAAATCTACACAGCAAAATTAAACGAGGCTGCATTCTACGATCGATTGTTGTACATCCAAAATTCGATGTTGCAACTATTTGATTCGAAGACAAGATCTTTGGAAAAATCGTTGAAAAAAGCGGAAACCTTAGACGATAAGATAGCGCTCTTACTGCCTAAGAAACAAGAAGAGCCTCAGGCGCAACAGGCTACGAATTAGCCGCTGTACGGTGACGCTCTCTCGCTAAGAGGGTATTTTTCAGCAACATCGCGATGGTCATCGGCCCTACTCCACCAGGCACAGGTGTGATGTAACTCGCTTTCTTGCTCACCGCATCAAAATCGACATCGCCCGTAATGTAGTATCCTTTTTCTTTAGTGTCATCGGGAACACGGGTAATCCCTACATCGATAATCACTACATCATCTTTGACCATTTCAGCTTTCAAGAAACCAGGAACTCCGAGAGCGGTAATAATGATATCTGCTTGCGTGGTGATCTGTGAAATATTTTTGGTGTGGCTGTGCGTGAGTGTTACCGTTGAATTTCCAGGAAATCCTTTTCGACCCATCAAAATACTCATGGGGCGGCCCACAATATGACTACGCCCAATCACTACGGTATGCTTTCCTTTGGTTTCTACATTGTACCGCTCTAACAACTCGATGATCCCAAAAGGAGTTGCCGGAATGAAGGTCGACATGTCTAAGGCCATTTTACCAAAATTCGTAGGATGAAAACCATCTACGTCTTTATTGGGGTCTACCGCCATCAAGACTTCTTGGGTATCAATCTGCTTGGGTAATGGAAGTTGCACTATAAAACCGTCAATGTCATCGTTCTTATTCAGCTCTTTGATCTTCTTGAGCAATTCGATTTCCGAGGTCGTATTTGGCATTTGTATGAGCGTAGACTCAAAACCAACACGTTTACATGCGCGCACTTTGCTTCCCACATAGGTAAGACTCGCTCCATCGTTACCCACTAGAATGGCCGCAAGATGTGGTACTTTCTCGCCACGTTCTTTCATGCCTTGCACGGCTTGTGCGATTTCATCTTTGATTTCGTTGGATACTTTTTTACCGTCTAGGAGAACCATAATGCTTGTTGAATGGGTTAGTTTGGAATGTATGTACTTATCGCATATTTTTCATCATCTGCATCATCTGACGACCCTTGCCGCCTTGCATCATCTTCATCATTTTACTCATTTGGTCGAATTGCTTGAGCAATTGGTTGACCTGTTGTATGGAAGTTCCGCTACCTTTGGCAATGCGCTTCTTTCTAGAAGCGTTCAACAGAGCAGGTTTCCCTCGTTCTTCTGGAGTCATTGAATGAATGATGGCTTCTACATGCTTGAAGGCGTCATCATCAATGTCGATATCTTTCAACGCTTTGCCCGCACCAGGAATCATACCCATCAAGTCCTTCATACTTCCCATCTTTTTCACTTGCTGAATCTGCGATAGGAAATCGTCAAAACCGAATTGATTCTTGGCGATTTTCTTCTGAAGTTTTCTTGCCTCGGCTTCGTCGAACTGTTCTTGAGCCCGTTCCACTAGCGAAACCACGTCGCCCATCCCCAGAATTCGATCGGCCATTCGACTTGGATAAAAAACGTCGATGGCATCCATTTTTTCGCCTGTACCGATAAATTTGATCGGTTTATTGACTACAGACTTAATTGATAAGGCAGCACCCCCTCGCGTATCACCATCCAACTTCGTAAGTACAACACCGTCGAAGTTCAATACATCATTAAAGGCTTTGGCTGTGTTAACCGCATCCTGACCAGTCATCGAATCCACCACAAACAAAGTTTCTTGCGGATTTATGGCATCACGAATGTTTGCAATTTCGGTCATCATGGCCTCATCGACCGCTAAACGACCCGCTGTATCCACAATCACTACATTATGTCCATTGGCTTTTGCATGAGCCACGGCTGTCTGGGCGATGGTCACAGGATTCTGCTCTTCTCTATTGGAGAAAACCTCCACCCCTATTTGATCACCTACTACATGCAACTGATCGATTGCCGCAGGACGATATACATCACAAGCCACCAACAATGGCTTTTTGGTCTTTTTGTTTTTGAGAAAATTGGCCAGCTTCCCCGAAAAAGTGGTCTTACCAGAACCTTGAAGTCCTGACATCAAAATAATCGAAGGATTTGCAGCGAGATTAATCCCTTCTGCGTCTCCACCCATTAATTCGGTTAATTCGTCTTTGACGATTTTCACCATCAATTGACCAGGTTGTAGGGTGGTCAGTACGTTTTGGCCTAAGGCTTTTTCCTTAACACGACTGGTAAAATCTTTAGCCGTTTTATAGTTGACATCGGCATCTAGTAATGCACGGCGCACCTCTTTGAGGGTCTCCGCAACATTGACCTCAGTAATACTACCATGACCTTTAAGAACGTGTAAGGCCTTATCTAACTTTTCACTTAAATTATTGAACATCTGCTCGCTTCATTTTAGAGAAGTGCAAATTTAAGAATTTTTAAGTCGGCTCATGACGATTACATGCGGGAAAGTAATGGCGGCAGTAAAGGCGAAGAAAACAGCGTGAAATAGCTTGACTTCATCTTTCAATAAGAAATAGACAACACCTAAACCTACCACAGCGGCAACCCAGTAGAGCGCACTACTTTTCAGGTACTGAAGAAAGCTTTTTTTAGAATAACTACCGTACAAATAGGAGGTTTGGCGCATCAGCGAGGGCAAGGTGTGCCAAAGAATGAAATAAATACCGAAAGCCCAAATCAGTGTGGCTGTATGAAAAACGATAAAAAATACTACTAGAAAGAAGATTTCTAGCAAGGGACGAAACACTAATTTCTTTTGGTACCACAACAACCCACAAAGCAGAAGGCTGGTTGCGAATAATGCTATGGACGTCCACCCAAAAAAAGAAGCAGCCGAAATAAGTTGATAGCCCGTAATCGCGTAGACAATTTCTTGTACTTGCGCAGCATTACCGTAAAACATAAGGAACAATACCAGATTCCCATATAAGGTGTAGAAGAGATGCAAGGCTATGCCGTTATCCTTTGTTCGATTTGACCAGTGTTCCTCACCGAAGTGATAACCACTCCCCAAAATGAACAGCAACAACGCTCCCTGTGGGAAAAGATAGAATGCCGCAGCCCCTAAGGCAACGACTAGTACATACGAAAGTATTACGAAAAGTACACTTTTTCGTTGTAAGGCATCCGATTGTGTTTGCAGCAAACGAATATCATTTGCGCCATGTAGCAGACCTAATGATAAAATGAGGACGTAAGCGAGAATTTCCTCGAGGGCACCCTCCAGAAAAACAGCCAACCAAAGTGCGAAAAAGGTGGCAACAATCTTAAAACTTTGCAACTTTCTCAATTATAATCCCTTTAATTTCGATCTGTTTAATAAATATGTCTTAAAATTAAACATTTTTGTTCAACTATTATTATATTTGTTTAAACAAAATTATAAACGCTATGTTAAAATTTTTACTGACTGATCAAATATCATTGGTGGCTAAGATGGCTACTGACGATTATGTGGGGTTCACATTTTTTGTGGGCTGCATGGCTATGATGGCGGCTTCGGCCTTTTTCTTCTTTTCGATGAATAACTACGATCGAAAGTGGAAAACGTCCATTTTAGTATCAGGACTGATTACTTTTATCGCAGCCGTACACTACTGGTACATGCGCGATTACTGGTCTGCGAACGGAGAATCACCAACCTTTTTCCGCTATGTAGACTGGATTCTGACTGTACCATTAATGTGCGTAGAATTCTATCTAATCCTAAAGGTAGCGGGTGCTAAAAAATCATTGATGTGGAGATTGATCTTCTTATCAGTGGTGATGCTAGTTACAGGTTACCTAGGTGAGGCCGTAGACAGAGACAACGCTTGGTTGTGGGGTCTTATTTCCGGTATCGCGTACTTCGTGATTGTTTATGACATCTGGTTAGGAAGTGCCAAGAAATTGGCACAAGCTGCCGGCGGCGAGGTATTGAAAGCACACAAAATGCTATGTTGGTTCGTATTAGTGGGTTGGGCTATTTACCCAATCGGCTACATGGCAGGAACACCAGGTTGGTACGAAGGTATCTTTGGTGGACTACAACTGGACGTAGTGTACAATATTGGTGATGCCATCAACAAGATTGGATTCGGTCTTGTGGTATACAACCTTGCAGTGACTGCTTCTTCTAAAACTGCCGAGGCATAACTGCTCGTATAGTTAGTTAGTTGCTATGAAAAAGACCGCCCAAGGGCGGTCTTTTTTTATGCGAGTGGGTCTCGCAACATGAGCACTAATTAGCGACAGACATTGCCATAGCAGTCTGTCATTCACCTAAAACCTGAATCTCTTGGCTTCGCTTCACTAATGCTTTTAAGATCTTTCCAGAACCAGATCGTCCGTAGTACCGTTACCTCCACTAACGTCTCTCAACCGAATTTGTGTGGACGAATAGGAAAGTATATCCCAATCGTCATTCAATTCATCGAGTACCGAAGTATCTGGCACTGGAAAGGAAATATTAAAATCTACATCGTCGTCAGACGAGCTTGAGTTAGAATCATCTGTAACGGACCATGTGCCTTCCGTGGTTTCCGAATTCAAAGTGGCCACAACAGTGCCATTACTCATGAAGTCGAATGTATATCCAGCAAAGTCACTGGTTTCATTCACACCATCCTCTATATAGGAAGCCACTACCCAGCTACCTGACTGGGCAGCAGCGACTATTTGAGGAATCTCTTGACTGGTAACCTGATTGGTGTCATTATTATCATCTGACTCACAGGCTACAAACACACTTAGAAGTGCTATCAAGGCTATTGCTAATAAGCTACGTTTCATCCTACTAGATTATTTACTATTGTCTTTTCTCAAAAACTAGAATGTCTGTAGTACCGTCGCCACCACTCACATCCTTAAGCTCGACACGATTCTCTTCCACAGAGACAATATCCCAGTCGTCATTGAATTCGTCTAGCGGCATATTGGTTCCAAAATCAAGTACGAACTTGTTTTCTCCAGAATCTACCACCTCAGACCAAGTACCACTAACTGTTCCTGAACCGTTATCGGCATCCACCGTTCCCTCTGCAGTAAATTCGAAGACATAGTCGGCAAACTGAGCAGTTTCGTCCGTTCCTGAGTCGTCATATCTCGCTACCTCCCAAGTACCATTCACGATTACTTCTGCAATACCTGAGTTACCACCGTCGTTCTCGCATACTTTTTCAAAGCGCAAACGGTCATCGCCTCTTCTAAAATCGATCTTAATTTCGTCATCATCTTCAATCTCATGCAGTCTCCAAGGGCCATCAAAATCTGGCAATTCCTCGATATTCAATTCCAACTTGATACCTTCATCGGTGTCCACTAACTCCCAAGTACCTTCTACTCTACCGCCTTCAACGCCAGCCTCAACACTCCCGTCTTCGAAGAACGTAAATAGGTAGTCTACATACTGCTCTTGCTGGTCAGTACGTTCTAAGATCAACTTGTCTACAGACCAATCGCAGGTAGTCATTAATTCGGCTACGCGTTCAATGGTGCAATCTTCACAATCATCATCGTCGTAGTCGTTATCGTCGTCTTCGTCGCAATCTTCCACTGCTGATTCGATCAAATCTTCTAATTGATCATGGTTTTGAACTGTAATCTCTAATCCACTTGCCAATTGAATGGTCAACGGAAAGTTGAAACTTAGGAAAACATCATCGTCCAAATCTTCGAAGAAACGATACAAATGCTCATCGCTTTCAAAGGTCAATGTATCTATAAGGTTGTTTTCCGCATCAAATACAGAGATAGTCAATGGATATTTGAAATCGATACATTCGATATCGTCATCGTCTCCACCTTCCACACAATCTGCGGCTAACTCGCGTAATTCTTCCAAAGATTCAATAGTAATCTCTCGGTGATCGCTGGTAATAATGGTGATTGGAAAGATGATGTCTAAAATATCTTCATCAAAATCTGACTCTTCAAAAATATCTTCAATGACTTCCAAGTCTTCTTCTGAGTCGATAATGATCTCAAGCCCGTTAACGATTACTGTAACTGGCAATTCGACACTGAGACAGCTGGCGCCGTCAATAATATTGTCGAAAGAACCATCGCGGGCGGTGGTGCGTTGTACGAGTCCTACCAAAGGTGAACTCGAGGAAATAGTTTCACTTTCTGTTTCATCAATAAGCTCTGTAATTTCATCCTGACAGGATGTAAAGAGGAAAGCCATGCTCAAAAAGAGAACGGAAAGAATACGATTCATTGCTTTCATATGTCTGGGTTTTAATGTTGCTATTTGATACTAAAACCGATTGCCCTCAAAAATTCCTACCTCCAAACGTATTTTTTTTACTTTTATGCAGACCCAACTGGATTCAATGTCTGATAATTCCTCAAAAAATGTTTGCCACGAATCGGTGTACGAACAGCTGTTTCGTGCGCATTCAAAGGATTTACACGATTTCTTATACTACAAATACGGTGCATCAAATAATCCTGGGGATGTCGTTCAAGAAGCTTTTATAAAATTGTGGAAGAACTGCGCAAAGGTTCCTTTTGAAAAGGCACGGGGATTTTTATTTACGGTGGCGAACAATAAAATGCTAAATGAACTTTCAAAGCAAAAGACCGCCTTGAAATTTCAGAAGGAACCTCAAAAGATCAGTACCTCAGTAACGCCTGAGTTTCAGTTGGAGGAAAAACAATTTGAAGAAAAACTGGAGTGGGCGTTGGCGCAGTTGTCGGAAGCACAACGCGTTGCCTTTATGCTGAACCGCGTGGAAGGTAAAAAACATAAAGAAATTGCCGAGCTTTTAGACATTAGCACAAAAGCTGTGGAAAAGCGCATTTACGGAGCTTTGGCGAAGCTAAAGCAACTCATTCAAGAAAAAATATAGTAATAGAGGTAGGAAAAATGAATCGCAAACGGTTATATAACTAAACAGCAGGAACATGAAGCAAGAATTACTTCTCAAAAAATGGTTAGATGGCAGTATCAGTTCGGAAGAATTGAAGCAATTGTCGTCTGACCCTGATTTTGAACTGCTGCAACGCATCGATCAGACAGCTAAACGATTCAAAGCACCTGATTTTGATGTAGAGAGTGCCCTAGCGGAGCTTCGTGAGAAAAGAACAGTAGCTCCCAAAGTGATACAAATGTCTTGGGTACAACCTTTACTAAAAGTGGCCGCTATTTTTGTGGTCATGATCGCAGGATATTTCACCCTGTTTTACAATTCCACTACGACCGTGGAGACCTTGGCCACAGAACAAGAGTTACTGACGCTCCCTGATGCTTCTGAAGTTACTTTGAACAGCGAAACCACTATTACCTACCAGAAAAAGAACTGGGAAGAAAACAGAACCTTAAACTTGGATGGCGAAGCCTTTTTCAAAGTAGCCAAAGGCGCCACCTTTTCTGTAGAAACCACACAAGGAATCGTACAAGTCTTAGGAACCCAATTCAATGTAAAAACACGCGAGCAATATTTTGAGGTGATCTGTTACGAAGGTCTCGTGCGCGTAACAACCCCTACTTCAACCTTAGAATTACCCGCGGGACATAGCTATCGCTTGATGAATGATCTGGAAGGAAATACTTCAGGCATCCAAGCAGAAAGACCGAGTTGGATGCAGGATTTAAGCTCTTTCCAAAGCGTGCCGTATATTCAAGTGGTACAAGAGATGGAACGCCAATACGGCCTAACGATCCGCTTGGAAAATATTGACATCAATACCTTATTTACGGGTAGTTTTACGCACAATGACCTGGATGTAGCACTAAAATCTATTACTTTACCGTTGAATATAACGTACCAAACTATTGATGATAGCACTGTTGCGTTTTCTACGGCGAAGTAGCCTCCTCTTTTTTATTCTTCTTTTGGCGCTACCTTCTGGTGTTAACGCCCAGGAGCCCACATCAATGCCCTTGGCTGAAGTGTTGAGATTGTTAGAGGATCGATATGAAATAAAATTTACCTATCTCGATGAAAATGTAAATGAAGTGCGCGCGGCGTTGCCAGCTGCGGTCTTATCACTGGAAGAAGCCATTCAAAACCTGCGTTCGCAGATTCCTTTGAATATCCAACAAATTAATGAGCGCTTTGTGGCCATTACCAAGAAAACAACGGATCGTATCGACGTCTGCGGTTATGTCCTGGATGCTAGCAGCCTTCCACTAGTTGGCGCCAACGTTCGCATAGGACAACGCTACGCCACCACAGATACCAATGGTTTTTTTGCAGTAACTGATCTTTCTTTGGGTGAAGAGGTGACCATCAGCCATCTTGGCTATAAAACGATGCGCCTCAAAACACAACAGAGCATGCGTTTGCCCTGCCGCCAGTGGTTTCTTAGAGAACAAGTAGTGAGCCTACAGGAGATCGTATTGAAAGACTATCTTACAAAAGGCATCGATAAGACCGCAAGTGGTTCATTGGCTATCAATACTTCAGAACTCGACATTCTTCCTGGGCTTATCGAACCCGATGTCTTACAGGCCATTCAAGTGCTTCCCGGAATTCAGAGTATCAATGAAACCGTTTCAAACATCAATGTGCGCGGCGGAACACACGATCAGAACCTCATTCTTTGGGACGGCATTAAAATGTACAATTCAGGTCACTTTTTTGGGTTGATCTCTGCCTTCAATCCGTATTTATCTGACAAGGTGTCCCTCATTAAAAATGGAAGTTCGGCGCACTTAACTGACGGAGTTTCTAGTACCATTGCTATTGAGTCTGAAAACCAAGTGCAACCGAATCTTGAGCTGGGTGCTGGCATCAACTTGATCAACGCAGACGCTTACGCCAAAATACCGATTGCCAACAAGGCATCGATGGCCATTTCTGCGAGGAGATCGTTGGCAGATATTTTCGAAACACCCACCTACAAGCAGTACTTTGATCGCGCTTTTCGGGATACGGATGTGATCAACACCAGTGATGCCAATAATACTACCGTAAACACAGACGAGTCGTTTTATTTTTACGATGTAGGTGTAAAGCTGCTTTATGATGTTTCGGACAAAGACAAGCTTCGAGTGAATTTCTTGAGTGGATATAACAGCATCGCATATCTAGAGAATGCTACCTTTTCGGATCGTGTAGAATCGCGCACCAGTTCATTAAAACAACAAAATCTGGCTGGAGGACTACACTATGAACGCCAGTGGACAGACCAATGGAAAACCAGTTTTCAGTACTACGCTTCGCTGTATGACTTAGACGCTATCAACTTTGATATTGTCAACGATCAACGCTTAATCCAGGAAAATAAAGTACTTGACACCGGTGTCAAGTTTGGAGCGCAGTTTGAAATTTCAGAGGCATTGAGTGTTGGTGGCGGCTATCAATTCTACGAAACAGGTATTACCAACTTACAGGATGTGAACAACCCCGTTTTCAGAAGGAATATCAAAGAAGTGCTTCGGGTGCATGCTGGTTATGCCGAACTCAACTACAAAAACTCAAAGAGAACCACCTTCGCGACCATCGGAGGACGTCTCACTCGCTTGCAGAAGTTTGGGCGCTGGTTGCTGGAGCCACGAGTTTCCTTTCAACAAAAACTTAACGAGGTGCTCACCTTCGAGCTACTGGGCGAGTTCAAACACCAAACTACTTCTCAGATCATAGACTTTCAAAACGATTTTTTAGGGGTAGAACAGCGCCGCTGGGTATTATCGAATGCACAAGACATTCCTGTTATTGAAAGCAAACAAGCATCTATTGGCTTGAACTATCAAGACCGCGGTTTGTTGATTGACTTCACATCCTATTACAAAACCGTAGACGGCATTACCACTTCCAGTCAGGGGTTTCAAAATCAATTTCAGCTGATTCGGCGAAGCGGCTCCTATGACGCCTATGGAGCTGATCTGCTTATCCGGCAACGTTTTGGGAATTGGAATGTTTGGGGAAGTTATGCGTTTTTACAAAGTGATTACACGTTTGACAGCCTAGAACCCACAACCTTCACCAACAATTTTGAAGTGACCCACGCCGTAAATGTATCCAGCAGTTTTAGCCTGAGAAAGTTCCAATGGGCCGCAAGCGTGAATTGGCGCAGCGGAAGACCGTTCACCTTAATCGATGTAAGTACTCCAGTTTTTGAAGGAGGTTTGAATTTCGAAGCACCAAATACCACGCGATTAGA